>JAHOYW010000251.1 GCA_019038735.1 Victivallales bacterium
GGTCAAATATCATTCGGAAAAGGATGATTCAAGAGAAGAATGGCATGTTGAGCTTGATCCTGATTTTTCGAAGATAGGTCACGTTAGTCCAATGAATACTATAGTCGGCTCTGTCAGCGGCACTCCGGCTTACATGGCTCCCGAACAAGCATCAGGGCGTAACAAAGATGTTGATGAACAAACTGATATTTATAGTTTGGGAGCGATTCTATATTCAATATTAACTTGGAAAACTGCTCCTTTTGAATCTCCGATGACTACCAATCAGGTTCTTAATTCTGTAATCAGCGGCAACTTTAAGCGACCACGTAAGCGAGCACCTAGACGTAAGATTTCGCGGGAGCTTGAGGCTGTGTGTTTGAAAGCGATGGCACGGAAAAAAAAGAATAGATACAAAAGTGCGGAGCAGTTGGTTAGAGATATAAAAAATTATTTGGAAGGTTATTCCGTAAGGGCTTATAAAGCGACATGGATAAGACGCTTCTTTAAAACTGTACGCCGCCGTCCACTTATCCCTTCAGTGACTATTGTCGCATTATTTACTTTTATTGGAGTGCTCGGAGTGCTTCATTTTGAAAAGAAATCCCGTTTATTCAATTTGAGAAATTTTGCTGAATACAGTATAGAAAAGGGGGATGGATTTCATTTTTATGCATTGAAGGCTTATCGAAAACTGCAGGCTGAATACAAAAGACCCGCAGGTGAAGCTTCTTATCAAAACATTAATAACTTTCTTGCTGATTTCAATCGCTACAAGCTGGAATTAAACAGTAATTACAATGTTGCCACGCAATTTCTTTTTCAGGCGGAGGATTTGGGAGGTGAAAATCAGGAAATTAATAAAGAACTGTTGAAAATCTTGAGGCAACAGTTGAAGTTCAGCCTGCTTACCGGTAATTACGAAGAAACTAAAGGATTGGTCAGGCAGTTGAGATTGAGGAGACATAAGGTCTTCGGTGAAATCATTAGCTCTGATAATCAACTATACGAACAGATAAAATTGATTATTCGAGATCAGGGGCTTATCAAAGTCAATTCTGTGCCTAGCGGAATTAAAGTATATTATGAAGCTTTAGAAGATGAAGGCTCAGACAAAGTAGAAAATAGTAAGGTGTTTTTAGGTAAAACTCCTTTTATAGCTAAATTGTCGGCTGGAAGTTATCTATTGTTTCCTGAGGATAAAAATATTAATAAGATCAAGTATCCTGTTCAGGTAATGCTTGGACAAACTAATCCTGTGCAAATATGCATGCCTGATGGAGTACCCAAAGGCATGTCTTATGTGCCCGGAGGATATTTTTATGCTGGCGCAAGCAAAAGCCTTAAGCAAATGTCGCGAGTTTTTCTGCCGTCATATTTTATAGCTAGTCATGAAGTTACTATTGGGCAATACTTGGAGTTCTGGAAGTCTTTGAAGTCTCCTTTGGATAAAAAACATTATCAGGCTCGTTATCTTTTTAGTAATGGAGATTTTAAATACCTTAAAGTTTGGGATGCAAATGTTAAACTACGCAAAGAATTTAAAAATGATATGCCGATTATTGGAATTAGCGGTCAAGCCGCGGAAGCATATTGTTCATGGCTGAGTAAAAAACGTGGAGTTTTATTGCGTTTACCAACTAATTTAGAATGGGAAAAAGCCGCGCGTGGAGTGGATGGCAGAGTCTTTGCCTGGGGTAACAGTCATGATGCGGAAGCTGCCTTGTGCTGGGATAATCAAGCGGCAAGAAAAAAATATCCCATAGCGGCTCCAGTATGCAGTTTTCCAAAAGATAAATCTATTTACGGCGTATGTGATCTTGTTGCTAATGTTCGCGAATTTACTACAGAAAAAGTAGATAATGGCAATGTGTTTGTCGTGAAGGGTGGCAGTTTTCTGTCCAGATTATTATTCTCTCACTGTGGATATTCAAGCCACAGCAGCGGTAACAGCGAAAACGACACCGGCTTCCGTTATGTAATGCCGATTCAAAAAAAATAGGATTGTGTGCTACGTGTTACGTGTTACGAAAAAATAAAGACCTTGACTAACATTTCAAAGACGGGACGGTCATTACTCGTG
>JAHOYW010000312.1 GCA_019038735.1 Victivallales bacterium
AAAAAGCATTACGAAATGATTTTTTTGGATTTTTTTAAATTGAGGCGGGATTTAGTGCGAACTATTCCTGATTCTTCGGAGCTGATGCTGAAAAATAGATTTGCATAGTTTTTTGATTGACATTTAGCTTTTTCTATGTTACGTTCAGTTAATAGTTTTTTTTGATAACTAACATTAAAAAAAGGGAGAAAACAAATGTCATTTTCGAAAGCGTTATTTTGTATGATTTCAGCAGCGAGTATAATTACGATGATTTCCAGCTGTAATTCGCCAACTGGTTCTTATCAGTCTTTCGCGGAATACAAAAAACCAATTTACAGAAACGTAGCTAAATGGACTAGAGACTATGAGGGAACTGCCCGTAATCCAGTTATCATAGTTCATGGTTTTCTCGGATCAAAACTAATACACCCGAAAACTAGAAAAAATATCTGGGGAAATTTCAGATTATCTGATGAAATTACCGCATTCCCACCTGAAAGAAGCAGGATGCTTGCTGTTCCAATGACTCATGGACGACCATTGCACAAACTTGACTCCAGTGCTGTTGTAAAAGGATTGATGGAAGATGCCAAGGTCAGAGTATTCGGAATGAACATATCTCTTCCCAGTTACAGTAGCCTAATAAAAATCCTTACTGATGCTGGATATTGTGCTGAAAACAAAGCATTGCCAAAAGATAAAACTATTAAGAATCTTTTCCTTTTCGGATATGACTGGCGTCGAGATCTGCCATCCAACGCCGCGCTTCTGGCTAAATTTATCGCTAAGAAAAAAGCTTTTATGCAGAAACAGTTTAAAAAGAAATTTGGCATAGAAAATTATGATGTTCAATTTGATGTAATCGCTCATTCCATGGGTGGACTGCTATCCAGATATTATCTGCGTTACGGCGGAGCTGATATGCCGGCAGACGGTTCTATTGCAAAACCAACTTGGGCTGGTAGTAAGCAGATAGATAAATTATTAATTGTAGGAACACCTAATGGCGGATATCTCGATACTGTTTTGGAAATGACCAGAGGGATGCGCGTTGATAGTGCTGCTCCAATGGTTGCTCCAGCTATCCTCGGCACTTGGGCGACTTATTATCAAATGATGCCTCCAACTAGTACTAGATCTGTTATTTATAAAGACGACCCCAGCGAAAAAGGTGTTGATATTTTTGATCCTAAAGTATGGATAGACTTGAAATGGGGCTTAGCTGACCCTAAACAGGATAAAAACTTAAAAGTCTTACTGCCGAATGTAAAGAAACGTTCAGAAAGACGTAAAATAGCACTAGAACACCTGACTAAGTGTCTTAAACGCGCTAAGCAGTTTACTAATACTATGCGGGTCTCAGCATCTCCACCTGATGATGTTAAATTATTCCTTTTCCTTGGAGATGCGGTCCTAACCAATCGTCGTGCCACAGTTGACCGTAAAACAGGTAAACTAGACGTATTTGACCAAGATCCGGGAGACGGCAAAGTTCTAGTTATGAGCGCAGTTTGGGATGAAAGAATGGGCATGCAGAAAGATCCTCCATTCTATATAGTTTCTCCAATAGAGTGGTCTGCTGTATATCGTCTACCTGCGGCTCACATGGGTATCACCAAGATGGAATTCTTTGCCGACAATATGAAATGGTGCTTACTGATTACTCCAACACCAGCACAAATAAAAAGAAGGAAAAAGAATCCTAAAGCCTTTATAATGCAATGGCGCAAATTGAACGAAAAACAACAGCCGCAGTTTAATAAGAAGTAAAAGGCAGGAAATATCAGTCTCCGAGGAATTTATCCTGAAGGCGGTAGTTACGGATATAGTCAGCTATGGAATCTTTCAGGCTGGTGGCTTCTTTGTTGTAACCAAGAGCCTGTAATTTTCCCATTTCGTTTTTTGTGTAGTATTGATAGCGGTCGCGTAAATGCTCGGGCATTTCGATATATTCGATATCCACCGGCTTATCCATTGCCTCAAACGCGGCTGTTGCTAAGGCATTCCAGCTTTCCGCCCGTCCACTGCCGATATTGTAAAGACCGCAGGCATCTGGACGGTCCATAAG
>JAHOYW010000321.1 GCA_019038735.1 Victivallales bacterium
ATATTCGACCGCGCCATTATGAATACATTCGACAGCTTTTTCGAGTGAATTTATACAAGTAACCATTATCACTGGTATCTCCGGGTGCTGCTCTGTAAATTCATTTAGCAATTCCTCCCCTGAAATTTCCGGCATCATCATATCTAAAATAATCAACTCAACATCTTGAGTTTTAACAATTTCTCTACATTTTATCCCCTTATCGCATGTCAGAATATTATTTATACCAACACTCTGCAAGGCTAATTCGTAGTTGCGTAAAATATTTTTTTCATCATCAATCACAAGAATTGGATGTTTTGGATATAATTGTTCACTCATATTGCTTTCCTCTATTCTTATGAGCTAAGCCGCCAATCAAAATGCCCAATGATTTCATTTTATCCGCCAAGAATAATTGTTCCTGATGAATTCTCGCTTTGACTTTATCTTTTTTAGGACTGTGTAGAGAACTTTTAGATAATTCAGTTTTGAGGCGCGCGTTTTCTTCGCGCAAAGCCTGCAGTTCTTTTTTGAGTTTTTCGTTCTGCTGCATTATTAACCCAGTTTAAGCTTAAGAGTTAATATAATATTACTTTCACAAATTAAAAATCAAGAATATTATCAATTAAATTTGATCTAAATATTTTTTTGCAGTCCGCTTAAGCGCGGCAACTTGGCGGGGACTTAATATCTTGCCGTTATTAGCTTGCGAGCGAATCGACTCAATAAATTCTTTATCATCATAAACCCGTTTCCCTTTTTTGACCGGCTCCGCCCATTTTGTAATTTTCTCCAGATCGGCGAGAACTTTTGTTACTTCCGGATCCTGCTCGACCGCTTTGCCGTCTTTCATTTGAGCTTCAGGTTTTTCAGGATCAATACCAATTAAGCCGCAAAGAGCCACGAAGTCGCTGAGTTGATCTTTATATTTCACCGCGAAACGCCCAAGTACCGCTAATTGTTTTTCTGAAAGGATTCTGCCTCTATCGACTTGACTGGCGAATGAACCGACAAATTTTTTATCATCATAAGTCCGCTTGCCAGCTTTCACCGGCTCTTCCCATTTTATATTATCAAAATAGGCAAGCATAGCTTTATATTTAGCAACTTCCTGCTCGGACGGCGCATTAGCCTGCTTCTCTAAAAATTCTTTTTGTTTGGCTAAAGCATCTTCCCAGTCATTGACAAAATCGTATTTTACCGCGGTCTCAGCGAGTCCGGGTAATTGCTCAAGATATTTAGTTCCAAGCCTCAGGAGCACACCCCATTGTTTTGCGGTAAGCACTTTAGTTTCAGCATATTTATCTTTTACCGAATTGAAAAACTTCAAGTCATCATAAGTCTTACGACCAACTTTTACCGCATCTTCCCATTTCTTTATTGTCGCAAGTTGTTCAATCACCGCCATAGCTTTTTCGTGTTCAGGCGCGCCGTAACATTTTGCTTCTTTTACCCATAGCGCGAAACTTTCATAGAATTTCGCGAGCATTTCAGTCCATTGCAGTTTACCTGACTCGATTTCATCGAGGAGAGTTTCCATTCGTGAGGTAAAATCAATTTCAAACAAACTCGGTATAAGCTTAATTAAGAAATCATTTACTTGAAAACCTAATTCAGTTGGAAATAATTTGCCTTTATCTTTATCAATATAGTTACGTGTCTGAATAGTTCCCAGAATAGAAGCGTAAGTAGATGGACGACCGACACCGGATTCTTCAAGTTTTTTAATCAAAGAAGCTTCAGAATAACGAGGCGGCGGTTCAGTAAATTTTTGTTCCTTAAGTGAGTCAACTAACTTACAAGCTTGCTGTTCACGCAGTTGTCCGAGAACTTTCGCGTTATTTTCCTCATCCGTATTGGAATTGGCATATAAGCACATAAAGCCGGGGAATACAGTAACCATGGCGTTAGCTCGGAAAGTATATTCTTTGTCGTCCGTACCAAGAGTTACGACATCAACAGCAGTCTGACGCTGCAGAGCATGAGACATTTGACTGGCGACAAAACGTTTCCAGATAAGTGTATAAAGTTTCAAC
>JAHOYW010000160.1 GCA_019038735.1 Victivallales bacterium
CAGATTAAATATCGGGCACAGCATTATCGCTCGCGCGCTTATTGTTGGTATCGATCAGGCAGTTCGTGAAATGCTCGACTTAATGAGCTTATACCCAGAATAAAAAAGGAGTTAATAATGTCTACAAGTCTTTTGCGCAATATTTTAGAGAAAGCTGTGAACTCGGATGCCTCTGACATACACATTAAAGAAAACAGCCCTGTCGCGTTTCGTATCAATGGTGAAATGGTAGTCAGCGATTATACACCGGAAGGCGAAATTATAGAACGTTTTATGGAGCAGGTCGCTACCGCAAAACAAATTGAAGATTTTTACAAAACCGGTGATCTGGACGTTTCGCATCTTGAAGATGATATAGGACGTTTTCGTGTGAATATACATAGGCAACGCGGAGTCAAGTGTATAAACTGCCGCTGGGTGAAAAATCAGCTTATGACCGTTGAACAACTCGGTTTGCCTGATGTGATTCGGGAAATCGCGGAATCCACGCGTGGAATTATTATCCTCACAGGTACAACTGGTTCAGGTAAATCAACGACTCTGGCGGCGATGCTTGAACACATAAATAACACATTTGCTAAACATGTTATCACGGTCGAAGACCCTATTGAATATGAATTTACAGATAAAAATTCTTATTTTGAACAACGTGAAGTAGGTATTGACACAATTAGTTTTGCCAGTGCGTTGAAACATGTCCTGCGGCAGGATCCTGACGTTGTTATGATTGGCGAGATGCGCGATAAATTCAGCTTTGAAGCTGCTCTGCAAGCTGCCGATACCGGGCATCTGGTCATCACAACTTTGCATGCGTCTAACGCTTCACAAACTATTAATCGTATTCTCGATTTCTATGAGCAATCAGAACAAGCTCCGATCAGGGAAGCTCTGGCAGTCAATTTGCGTGCTATTATTTCCCAGCGTTTAGTGCCGCTGGCTGTCGAAGACGGTCGTGTTCCTACTACAGAAATTATGCTTAATACACCGATGATTTATAAACTCTTGCATGAAAATCGACTCGGGAAATTATCCGCGGCTATTGCCGGTGGTAAAAACGACGGCATGATGAACTTTAATCAGAGTTTGCTTGAACTGGTAAACAGCGGTACTATATCAGAAGAGGACGCATTGGAATATTCTGATAATCCGGAAGCACTCACAATGAACTTCCAGGGTATCTTCTTGTCGGCTGGAGATAATCAGATTATTGGTTAAATCCTAAAGGAGGATTAATCTATGAAAAGGCTTGCTGAAATATTTATTTTATTTGCGCTGATAATCAATATTGTTTTCCTCTGCGGCTGCTCATCGGTACCATATACTGAACGTTCAAGATTTTTGATGACAGGTGAACAAACAGAAAATAATCTTGGTCGAGATGCCTGGAAAAAAATGCTTACCGAAGGGAAAATATCCAATAACCCTAAGCAGAATCAAGCTCTTTTACGCATCGGTCGTAATATCTCCGCAGTTGCCGGAAAACCTGGATATAAATGGGAATTCAGAGTATTCGATAATCCGCAGGCAAATGCTTTTTGCCTGCCCGGCGGAAAGGTGGGAGTAACAAATTCACTCTTTGCGTTCACCGCCAATGATGCCGAACTCGCAACCGTGGTCGGGCATGAAATAGGACACGCTATCGCACGTCATGGCGGCGAAAGAATGACTCATGGAATATTGCAGGAAGTAGGTTCGCAAGCAGTTTCCTACGGCACTCAGGAACCAATGTTCGTGAGTGCGTTTGGTTTACTCTCGAATGTCGGTGCGGTATTGCCCTACAGCCGGGTTCATGAATACGAAGCGGATCATATTGGTTTGATATTGATGGCTAAAGCCGGATATTATCCGCGCGCGGCATTAAGTTTTTGGAAAAAGTTTGGCAAAGGTGGAAGTAATCAAAGGGTCATGGAATTATTATCTACGCATCCGATGAGTAAAAAAAGATTAGAAGAAATGGAAGCTCTGCAAAAAAAAGCCAGAGAATATTATAATAAAGCTCCACAAAAG
>JAHOYW010000328.1 GCA_019038735.1 Victivallales bacterium
ATAAAACTATTCTTATATATATTTTTCCTAGAATCAGAAAGAGTGGTTATTGGGGAGATATAAGCCGAAGCTTGGTTAAAGGCAAAGCTCCGGATATAGTCAAAAAAGCTTACAAGGCAGTTTTTGAGGCGCGCGAATATGCCAAAAGCTTAATCAAGCCCGGTGCTATTCCTGCTGAAATTCACAAAGCTGCTAAAGAGCTAATGGAAAGACAAGGTTTCAAAACCGGTCGTAAAAACGGACATAATTTTGGTTTTTTTCATGGTCTTGGACACAGTATCGGTCTGGAAATACACGAACAACCTTCCTTGAATCCAACAAATAATGAGCCATTGAAAGGCGGTGAAGTAATTACCGTTGAGCCCGGTTTGTATTATCCTGAATGGGGCGGAGTCCGCCTCGAAGACGTCATAACAGTAACTAAAGATGGCTGTAACTGTCTGACCAAAATGGAAAACATTCTGGAAATATCAATGTAGTACACTTGCAATGCATGAGGCAGAGCCAAGCGTCTCGCTTGTGTATATTCTTAAGCCACAAGCGGTTCAAAGGAGTGGATTAAGTTAAGCTCTTTGTTTAGTTTGGCTTCGGCGGCTATAAGCTCATAGTCTTTTTGCAAATTTAACCAGAAAGCGGCAGAAGTGCCAAAAAATTTACCAAGTCGCAAAGCTGTGTCGGCTGTAATACCGCGTCGCTCATGAATAATTTCATTAATCCGTCTTGCGGGAACACGAATTTCTATAGCCAGTTTATTTTGGCTGAGTTCCATTGGTTTAAGAAATTCCTCAAGTAAAATTTCTCCAGGATGAGTATTTATAATTTTAGTAGTCATATTTTTATCTCCTAGCTTTTAGTGATAATCTACAATTTCAACGCTTTCAGCTCCATCGTTCCATTTGAAGCAAACTCTGTATTGCTGGTTAATACGAATAGAATATTGTCCTTTGCGTGTGCCGTGTAATAATTCCAGACGATTTCCGGGCGGACTTTTTAAATCATCCAGTTCTATAGCAGCATTTAACATGCGGAGTTTTCGCATAACAACCACGGCAATTGACCGAAAATGTATGCATGCAGCTCTTTTATCCCAAAAGACTTTTGTTTTTTTACACTTAAAACTTTTTATCATAGCAATGCTTTTTGCTTAAATATCTCTATATAGTATATTATATAACCTTTTGCGTTAAACGCAAGTGGTGAAACGAAATATAATTAAAATCTTTTTTTGTACGCGTGGCAGTATGGGAGTTTCTTTTTTCGTTTATAGTAATCCTGATGATAATCTTCCGCAGTCCAAAAACGTGTGGACGGCTCAATTTTTGTCGCGATCTTTAGACCTTTCGCTTCAAGAATTTTTATTAATTTTTCCGCTGTTTGTTTTTGTTTGTCGTTGAGATAAAATATTGCGGAACGATATTGGTTGCCTTTATCTGGTCCCTGACGATCGACTTGGGTCGGGTCGTGGATTTCCAAAAATAATTTTGTCAGTTTCTCGAAATCAGTTTTTTTCGGATCATATACTACTTCCACTGCTTCGGCGTGTCCGGTTTTTCCGCTGCAAATATCTTTGTAAGTCGGATAGTCTTTATTTCCGCCGCTATATCCTGAACTGACAAGTATAACTCCCTGAGCTTTTTGCAGATAATATTCGACTCCCCAGAAACAACCGCCGGCAAAAATTGCCCGCTTAAGTTTTTCGGAATCCAAATCTTCGAATTTCATGGAAATAGAATTTACACAATGGCGGGTGTTTTTGGGTGTAGCTTCTTCCCCGACAAAGACATGCCCGAGATGCCCTCCGCATTTAGCACAGGTGATTTCTGTTCGTCTGCCGTCCGCGTCAACAGTTTTCTTTATCGCTCCCTTGAATTCATCGTCAAATCCCGGCCAGCCGCAGGACGTTTTGAATTTGTCATCAGCCCGGTATATTGGCGCGTCTCATTGTCGGCAAGTATAAATTCCTGCTTTGAAGTAATCGTTATATTTTCCGGTGAAAGCT
>JAHOYW010000092.1 GCA_019038735.1 Victivallales bacterium
TAATAAAAGAACCTTTGCTCCAGTTTGCGTCAACACTGCATATCAAAATATCGCGAGGCTCTGCCAGCTCAATAATGCTGCGGTTCAAAGCTCGGTCATTAGTTGCCAGATAAACCAGAAACATGCTGTCAAGATCACTTTCAGTAAATTCCCGCTCATAAAGCGTGATAGTGCCGTTTTCTGCTGAAAGTTTCATTTTATTTGAGGGATTGGGATCGACAACGCTGACCAGCGCACCGGAATTCAGTAAGGCAGTCAGTTTACGGACAGCGACTTTACCGCCGCCGACAATCAGGCAGTGTTTATCTTTTAATAATAAATTTATTGGATATGTATTCATGTTTTATCCTCTACATACAGTATTTGATAATTTTTCCTTAAACATAAACTGTTTTAAACTTAAGGGCAAAGCATGTTTGTGTCAATACAAATATAAAGTAATTTATGTTGATTATTATCTTATATGAAAAATTTATAAAACAGGAATTATTTGTGGAGTATTATTGAGGTCTTTACTGACCTCAACATCACAATCATAAGCTTGCTTGATTAAATGCGGCTGGATTACCTCGGAAGCTGGAGCGCTGATTAAAACCTTGCCCTTGCACAATAAGGTCAAACGGTCACAATAACGCGCCATTAATTCAATATCATGTGAGATTACCATGATTGCGATACCGCGAGATTGCAATTTTTTTAAAATCCGCATTAATTTAATTTTATGTCCCAAATCAAGGGACGCGGTCGGCTCGTCAAGCAATAACAATTCAGGGTCTTGAGCCAAAGCCGCCGCGATAATCGTTCTTTGACGTTCTCCGCCGCTGAGCTCGTTAAAATGACTATTCTGTAAACTTTGCAAATCCATGTCATTTAGAGCCTGCTCCACAAACTCGTGGTCATCATAAGCCAGAGGCGCAAAAAGTGCTAAACGCGCGGTTCTACCCATCTCGACGATCTGCCGCACAGTGTAAGGCATTGGAGTCATTACAAGCTGCGGAACTATAGCTAATATTCGCGCCCGGTCTCGACTGTTTAAAGTCGAAATATCCTGATCTTTTAAAATTACTCTGCCGAAAGACGGCCGTAAAAAACCGCTGAGCAATTTAAGAATCGTGGTTTTGCCGGAACCGTTAGGACCGATCAAGCCGAGAAAATCACCCTGTTCGACATTTAAGCTTAAATCCGTCAACAAGGGTTTGTCAGGATTGTAAGCGAATTGAAGATTGACTGCCTGTATGACATTAGCCATTGGTGCGACTCCTTTTGTTGAGCAGCCAAATAAAGAACGGACCGCCGATAAACGCGGTTATCACCCCTACCGGGATTTCCTGCACCGCCATGACCGAACGCGCGACAGTATCACAAAAAACTAAAAATATTCCGCCGTAAAATAGATTTAAGATAAATAATTTCCGGTGATCAGCGCCAAATATTTGACGCATAATATGTGGAACGATTAAACCAACAAAACCAATTATTCCCGATAAGGAAACCGCGGTAGCAGTTATTAACGAAGCTGTTCCCAAGAGAATAAAAACTGTTTTCATGGGGGCAATTCCCATGTTATACGCCATTTCTTCGCCAAGCGCAATCACATTTGCGTGCCGCCCGTAAGCAACTAAAAGTATAGTACCGCCTATAGTGACGATCCAAGTCGTCATCAATAAATCCATATCGGCAGCCTGCAGGTTGCCAAGCATCCACCAGGTGATGCTGTTCAAGTCGCTGGAGCCTAATCCGCTGATGATAAACATTAAACAACTGGAACAAATCGAGCCGATGACGATCCCGCTTAAAAGAATGTTTTCAGAGTACGCACCGCCAAAACATCCGCGGCTGATTGATAAAACCAGCAGCAAGGCAAGTAAGGCAAAAATAAAAGCGAAGAAAGGTATTGCGAAACTACTGATTGCCGCCATTCCTAAAATCGTCGCGAGTGCAACTCCAAGACTCGCACCGCCGCTGATTCCTAAAATATAAGGTTCTGCC
>JAHOYW010000246.1 GCA_019038735.1 Victivallales bacterium
GCTTAGGGCGACTAACGAGTCAACAAATTGTGTCACTACAAAAGTAGGATAACAAAGAATATAAGTAGTTTTCCACAGGAATCTTCCAATTGATTCGTCACCTCCAATCGTAAAAAGAGTTTTGGGGAATGAGAAAGCAAGGAATATCAAAATTCCTAAAAAAGCTGTTGAAATGATTGTAATATTTTTTTTCTTATTCATATAGCAAGTGGTTAAACATTTTTTGTATAATAGCATTTACGATAGTTGCTGGATTATATAAAATCAAGAAAAATATTTAAAATTTGAGCAAGCAAGTAGTCGCGAGTGCAGCTTGCACCGCGACCTGTATGCTCGACAAGGTTAATAATTTTAGCTAATCCGAAGCCTCCCTGTCGCGGAGCAAGGCTGCTCCTGCGACTACTGTATTATATTTGACCAGGAAGGCATAGACGCATTGAGTTTGAGGCGGACTAAAAGCTTAAGTTTACCGGTCCAGGTGTCCACTAGATAAATAGCGGAACGCCCTTTGTAAGTCCTGTAACAAACGATATGCCGATTATCAGGCGCCCATGACGGAGATTCCCAGTCGCCAGCCGCGTTGATTACTACTTTGGCTGGCTTTTCGCCGTTCAAATCCAAAGTTGCGATAGTGTAATATTTGCCGAGTTTCGCTGAATAAACTATTTGATTATCAGATGACCACGAAGGATTAACCGCTTCACTTCCAAATGTTGATAAATGACGAGGATTAGCTCCTGAGATGGGGACTATGTATAATTGCGGACGCCCACTGCTTCCTGAAGTATAGCATATTGAGCCGCCGGAAGGACTCCAGCATGGCGAAGCCTCAGGCGCGCGATTTTTGGTCAAGCGACGGCGCGCCCTGCTCGATAATGATTTTACATACAAGTCCACCTGTCCGTCACGACTCAAAATCAAGGCAATATATTTACTGTTCGGTGATGCTGACGCACCAAGGTTCATTCCCTTATAGGCGGCGACAATGCGACTCAGTCCTCTGGATGGAATTGCTTGAACAATATCAGTTGACGCACGATTATAGCGTGTATAAAGTAAAGATTTCCCATTCGGCATCCATTCCGGTTCAATACACATGTTGGTCGATTTGGTCACAGCTTTCAGGTTGGAGCCGTCAATATCACAGATGTAGATATTCTTACTTTTACTACTGGTGTTGACACAAAAAGCAATTTTTGTCCGACAAATACCTTTAATTTTGAAAAGTTTCTTGAGAATCGCATCGACTCCAGCTTTCGCTATTTCGCGCTCATTCGCTCCAGCAGAGCCAATAGTTAAACGACTAAGAGTAAGACCGTTCTGCTTGAGTTCCAAAGCAAGAGAGCCAGGTGAATATACTCCGCTTAGCAGGTAGTCCGTCGAGCCGCCGGAACGAATATCAAACCAGCCGCAAGCTTTGAGCATTGACTTCATTTCCGTGCTTAAAGGCAGGGAATTTTTAATTCCTTTGAAAATCAAAGTCGGATTACGGGTAAAATCACTGGCACTTTTGCGAATCCTGACTTGTCCGTAGCTTAAAAATACGGAGCAAGACAAGAAAATACTTATTAATATTTTAGGTGTAATTTTAAAAATCATGTTGAAATTTTAGATGTTATCAAGATCACTTTTCTTTTTTACTGGACCTTCAGAAGCTTTTGCGTGAAAAGTAATAGTTACTTCCTGTCCTTTCTTTAATTTCAAAGTTTGGTAAACCGGATTGTTGTGCCATGCGATGATATAATTTTTACCGGATTTAGCGTCTTCAGATCCTGTTACCATATTAGCTCCATCACCGGACCAGCCGTTAAACATATTTTTCTGATTAACGAATTCAAAATCGCAGTTTTCAGCCTCAGTTCCAGTCACAGTTATATTATCATAAGCCGCCCATGCTTCAGTGAGTTTTTTAGCACCTTTAACTTTATGGTAGACTCCCTTGAAATGGATATTGACAATACCATCTTTATTC
>JAHOYW010000223.1 GCA_019038735.1 Victivallales bacterium
AATATATCCTGCGTAACGTCTTTCGTAGGCTGTCCGATTGAGACTCAATATCTGGAAATTGATATAAATCCTGAGACTTTCCGCAAAGAGATTTGTTCCGCCAGAACTTTTGTTAACTATCAGGATCTTCAACAATTAATGGCAATAGGCTTAGTTAAAGGTGGAAGTCTGGACAGTGCCGCGATTATTCATGACGGCGCAATCATCTGCAAAGATGAATTAAGATTTAAAGATGAAATTGTTCGTCATAAAATTCTAGATTTGATCGGGGATGTTTATTTATGCGGACAGCGAGTTAAAGCTAATATTATTGCTATCAAGCCGGGACATCATTTCAATGTTCAACTGGCTTTGGCAATGTTAAAACAAATATAAACTATTCGGAGATATTATAATGAGCAATGTTATCAATTTAAAACAAATCAAAGAAATTATACCGCAACGCTATCCAATGTTGATGTTGGACCGCGCAATGAAAGAAAGCGACACAAAGTATGTCGGTGTAAAAAATGTAACAATCAATGAAAATATTTTTAATGGACATTTTCCCGGACATCCAATCGTACCTGGTGTTTTACAGGTCGAAGCTATGAAACAGCTTGCGCAGATTGCGGTAGCTGACAAGCTTGATCCTAGCGGAGAAAATGATATTTATATGCGTGTTGTGGAAAAAGTCAAATTCCGCAAGCCGAACAATCCCGGTGATCGCATGATGGTTGAAGTCGAAGTTCTCGAAATTGAAAATAACGAGGCTGTAGTTTCATGCAAAACTACAAATAACTCCGGTCTTAGTTGTCAAGCTAAAATAACTTTAGCTGTACGTCCCAAAACACAAGCTAAATCAATGCCTAAGCTATTTACAGAATTTGATAAACATAGCGACACGTCTAGTGATGTCAGTGATATTATGACAAGAATACCGCATCGTTATCCTTTCCTTCTGATTGATAATATCGTTACATTTGGAGCGGATTCAACTACTATCTGCGCAATCAAAAATGTTTCTCAAAATGAAGAAATATTCGCTAACTGTCCTGACGACTATGCTGTACTGCCAACCTCTCTCCAATGCGAGATAGCTGCTCAGTCTGGTTGTGTTTCGGTACTTTCAAACCCTAAAAACAAGGGTAAGATAGGCTATTTCATGTCAATTGAACGTGCCGAAGTATTAGCACCTATTTTCCCTGGCGACCAAGTCGTCTGCGATATGGTCATTCATCCGGGATCATCCCGTTTCGGCAAAGGACACGGCACAATTAAAGTTGATGGCGAAGTAGTCTTCAAAATACAATTAATGTTCGCTATAGTCGATGCTTAATACTAATTTGCAATCTAAGGGATAGTTACTCCCACCTGCGCCTCTGGAGACAGAGGCGGCTACATTATTTCCATGTTATGCGATGTAGCCACGGCTGTCCCTAGCCGTGTTGTCTATTTTAAGTATAAAAAAAGCCGCTTCACGACGAGGCGGCTTTTTTCTTATCAAATCAGTTTAATTTTCTATTTAGTGCGTGCTAAAATCAGTTCAGCGCGACGATTTTTCGCGTGTGCTATTTCCGTATCGGCTTTTTCTGCAAGACGGTCTTCGCCATAGCTCATAGTTTTGATGCGGTTCAGGCTTATTCCCGAATTTACAAGATAATTTTTTACAACAATCGCACGGCGTTCGCTCAAAGCACGATTATATTCGGCAGAACCTTTTTCATCGCAATGTCCTTCAATTATTACACCAAAAGTAGTATTGTTTTTTAAGTATTTAGCAACCTGCTCAAGTTTATGGCGTTCGGATGTACCGATTGCACTGCGGTCATACGCAAAATAAACAGTCGGCAAAGTTACATTTTCAATCGGCTGCCAGCCGTCTTTTGTCAGTCCGCTCATAGTGGATGTATTAATATCATCTGTCCATGCAGTGCTGACTTCTATTTCCTCTGCTTGGGGAGCCACAGGCTTACTGG
>JAHOYW010000360.1 GCA_019038735.1 Victivallales bacterium
CACAATATGCCGTCCAAAATCAAAAATCTGCCGAAATAGTTTTGAAATTAGCTCTTATACTTCGGCAGACTATGAAAGTAGCTTCCTGAGCTAATTTTAAAGTTATGGGACAATAATGGCATTTCATTTGATTTCGAGGAAACAACAGATATTATAATGAAAGTAAAAACCGCACAAAATGCCCCTCTCATTGACGTAGATTTTTAATTCTGAAAGAGTTATGGTGTGCTATGCGTTAAAAAGATAAATATAAATCGTTAAAAATCAAATGCTTAAGCATAGACTGGAATCATTTGAGGAGGTATGAAAGATTAATTGTTTTAATAATATCGCAAAGTTGAGTTCTGACCGCAAAAAAATATTCCGGATGATTATTCCTTGTTATCCTGAGTTTAATATATATTCTTCTGTCGCCCGTAACACCACTGCTTTGGGACCGGTTATGATCGCGACGATTGTGAACATGATTCCCGGCTGGGAGGCAGAAATAATTGATGAAAATAATTACAAGTACCACGGGCCGCGTGATGCTGAAGGAAAACCGGCGCACCATTTGCTCCAGCAGATTCGCGCCGCTGATGTTATCGGCTTATATGGCGGTTTGACCAGTACAATCCCGAGATTGTATGAGATTGCTTCATTATATAAAGAGCATGGCGTTGTAACTATTGCCGGAGGGCAACATTTTACTGGAAACAATATACAGGAAGCCTTGAATAATAATGTTGATTGTGTTAGTATCGGAGAAGGTGAGGAAACGATAAAGGAACTGCTTGAAGGCCTTTGCACAAGTAAGAACCTGGAGAACATTCACGGTATCGCATTCCGCCGCGACAAAGATATTATTGAAACGCCGCGGCGCAAAGAGATTGAAGATTTGAGCCGTTTGCCCTTGCCGGACTTTTCTCTGCTACGTTATGCCAAACTCACTTTCTACCCGGTAAGCTGGACGCGCGGATGCGGAATGCACTGCGAATTTTGTACAGTAAAGGGAAAAGTGCGCTATAGTACTGTGGATTCTGCTTTTAGGCAGTTTACTTCTGTATATGAAAGGTTTGGCGGAAAAGAATTTTTTATTGTAGATGACCTCTTCGGACAGAAGCGAGAGATGGCAATTGAACTTTGTCATCGCTTGCGGGATTATCAAAAACTGCTGGGTGTGCATTTTTGGATCAGCTCCCAGATTAGGCTTGATATGGCTAATGATACTGAACTGTTGAGCGCGATGCGCGATGCTGGTATTAAACTTGTTGCTGTTGGCTATGAATCACCTGTTCCAGCCGAGCTTGAATCAATGAATAAGAAGTTGAAGCCGGAAGAGATGGTTAATTTAACAAATTCTTTTCACCGTATGGGGTTTCTGGTGCATGGGATGTTTATTTTTGCCTATCCGGGCAAACCAGGTCAAGAATTTACACTTGGCGCCCGTGAAAGGATTAAGATATTTTCCAGTTTTATTCGCAAGGCTAAAATTGATACCATTCAAATTTTGCTGCCGGTTCCATTGCCCGGCACCGAAATGACTCAGCGCCTGGACAAGGCAAAGCGTATTTTGCCCAGAGATATAATAGGTTGGGAATACTATGATGGGAATTTCCCGCTATTTATTCCTGACAAACCGCTGACTACCCGTGACCTGTACTTGTCGCATAAAACTTTGATGTCCGGATTTTACAGCTTTCGTCATTTCTTTGCGCTTATTTTAAGCATAATATGTTTTCCGCTGATAATTTTTAATCTACGCCGCGGCCGAAGTTCATGGTATACAGCATGGCAGAGAAATTTATGGCGTTTCTTCGGCTGGATCATTCTCAGAAAATGGTCTGTCAACCTTGGCAAAAATAATTTCCCCGTAAAACTGGGTCTTGCGGAGAAAAAACTTAAGCTGGGAAAAAAAATGGTACGCCCATGAGGACTTGAACCTCAGACCCGATGATTAAGAGTCATCT
>JAHOYW010000154.1 GCA_019038735.1 Victivallales bacterium
CCAATGGATGGGTGGGTACAGCAAAAGGAAATTTTGTTACAATCACATGACTCAAAGCTTCCCCCGGCACATCAACCCCGGTCCAGAAACTGTCAGTGCCGAAAATTACTGAATTAATATCTTTCTTGAATGCTTTGAGCATAGCTGAACGATTGAGTTCTTCACCTTGAATCAATAGATTTATCTCGTTTGACTCAAAAAAATCACGCAGATTATCAGCACAGTGACGAAGCATTTGATAACTGGTGAAAAGTACAAAAGCTTTGCCCTGAGTAATCGAAATAAAACGGGGAATCTGCTCGACCAGCGCGGCGGCATAATCTTTATGGTTTGGCTCCGGCATTTCGCGCGGCAGGTAAACCCGAACCTGACTGGGACTAAACGGACTATCCAGTCTGAACTCAGGTCCATTCATAAATCCAACCCGGCTGCGGTAGTAATCAAATTTCTTATTAACCGTCAAAGTCGCGCTGGTCAACACTACCGGAAATGATTTTTTAAACAAAGTTTCCTGCAGTAGCTCTGTAATATTCAAAGGTGCCGCCTGAATAGTAATTCCCGAGCGGGAATCTTCTATCCAATACACGCTGTCAGCAAGTGACATATTGATAAAGTCAGCAATTCCAGATGCGTATGCATCACATTTCATCACTTGAGATTCGAGCTCAGCACGATAATCTTTATCTTCCTGTATCTTTATATAATCCCGTAGGCTTTCCTCCAGAGACAATAACTTTTGGCTCAATGGATTAGGGAAAATTCCGGGTTCACGCAAGCGGCAGATAGTATCATTGTGTTCTAGCAGATATTGTTCAAACTGACTAAAGAATTTTACGACATCCTCCTTCAGATTCGCGACTGTCTCGCGGAGTTGAAAAGCTTCTTCGCCGCCGCGAAAAAGCAACCCTTTAGCGTTATCAGCGTTAAATAGACGGTTGAGAAAACTGATTACGCCACTGCCGTTGATACGCAAACCAAGGTATTCGGCGGCATTATTTTCCAGCGTATGCGCCTCGTCAATTATTACGGCTGAATAATCAGGCAGTAAAGTCTGCTCCATTCCTTCAATAAATTTTATTTTCAAATCCGTAAAGAACATAGCGTGATTAGCGACAATTATATCCGAATCCTCCCATTCACGCCGTGCCTGAAAATAATAACAGCTTCGAAAAGATTTGCACTTTGGTCCAAGACAATTACCAGCTTCACAACATACATAAGTCCAGGAAACCGGATCAACTCGAAAATCAATCGAATCACGGTCGCCGTCATTGCTTCCTTCAGCCCATTTGTTGATACGATCCATTTCCAGCCCCAAAGACGCTAAGGGAAGATATTCATCACGATAACTGCCAGTAGCCATTCCCAGACGCCGCAAACACAAATAATTACTACGTCCTTTAGCTAATGAAGCCTTAAAATCAATACCAGTCATTTTTTGGAGCAATGGAATATCTTTGCGAATCAATTGTTCCTGCAAATTAATCGTTTCAGTAGAAACTATTGTCGGCTTAGAGCTTATTTTTGAATAGTAAATCAGTGGAATGAGGTAGGCGAAACTTTTTCCGATTCCGGTAGGTGCTTCCACACATAAATTATGCTTAGCAACAATCGTTTCAGCTATTTTCTCAGCCATATCCGCCTGCTGCGAGCGATGTTCGTAAGGTCGTCCGCCGTGTTGTGCCGAAGCCTTCAAGGGACCATCTTCCTCGAAAAAACTTGTAGTCGAAGTAACTAGCTCCAAACCCCGCAGTTTTTCCATTTCAGCTTCCTGTTCCAAATCAACTTCATCGCCCTCAAAAGGCATAGATTCAAAATCCTGCTCCAGGTCATCGACCAGAGCATTATCAAAAGCTTGATTAATATCAGAAATCGGCTTAATCATTTATTTATATACCTTATTATTATTATTATAC
>JAHOYW010000130.1 GCA_019038735.1 Victivallales bacterium
TAACATAATCATAACATACAAGCCACGGCTGTCCCTAGCCGTGCTTTTACTAAGCTTTTGAATGCAATTTGATGTTAGTTGTGCTCTCGCGCGGGAAAGATTTGGTCGTGGGAGTGCTCGAACGCTCGTGTCTTCTTGAAAATTCACCTTGTTTATTTTCAAGAAGCCTCGCTTCTCGAGAGAGGTACTTTACAGGCGCGGTAAACCGCGCCGAATTTCGCTCGTTGAAGACGAGCGACAAACAGGGTCGCCTGTTTGATCGGCGACGGATGTCAATCCGTTTTTTTTATTTAAAAGAAAAGGGTGGGTGGAATATTCCTTTTTCGGTGATGATGCCGGTGATTAACTCATTTGGTGTTACATCGAATGCGGGGTTGTAAAAGTTTATCCCCTTCGGCGCGGTGCGACGACCAAAAGCATTTGCGATCTCTTCCGGGTCGCGCTGCTCGATTGGGATTTTATCTCCGCTGTCTAAACTCAAATCGAAAGTAGAGTAGGGGGCGGCTACGTAAAATGGAATATTGTGATATTTAGCTAAAATCGCGACTCCGTAAGTACCTATTTTGTTTGCCGCGTCGCCGTTAGCGGACAGGCGGTCAGAACCTACTATTACTAAGTCTATTTTACCTTCTTTCATTACTTGCGCCGCCATATTGTCGCAGATGACTGTAACATCAATGCCCGCTTGATTTAATTCCCATGCGCTTAGGCGTGATCCTTGCAGGAGAGGGCGGGTTTCGTCGGCGTAAATTTTTAGTTCTATTCCAGCTTCGTGCGCGACGTACATTGGAGAAAGCGCGGTGCCGTAATCCCCTGTTGCCAAAGCTCCGGCATTGCAATGAGTTAAAATCCCCATTCCATCCTTGAGAAGTTCTTTGCCGTGCATGCCGATTGAACGACACATTTGAATGTCTTCTTCAAGAATATCTAAAGCAGTTTTTAATAAAATATTTTGGAGATCATCAGGCGCGGCATTAATGTTTTCTTTTATTTCTCGCATGCACAGATCAAGTGCCCAGAATAAATTTACCGCGGTAGGACGTGATTCCGCTAGACGATTAGCGTTTTCTTGAGCAAAATTGACAAGTTCTGTTGAATTGCTGAAGCTCTCTTTGCGGACTATTGCCGCTAGTCCTATTGCGGCGGCACAGCCTATTGCTGGTGCTCCGCGGACAACGAGGCGCTTGATCGCGTCGAATATGGACTCAGTATCATCAAGCTCAACATATTTGAGTTTTTCAGGTAAAAGAGTTTGCTCGATAAGGCGCAGTCTGCCGCCTTGATTATCAAGTTTATGACTATAGCATCTAACAATTTTTCCATCATTGCTTTTCCAGCTTACAGGATTAAGCATAATATTATCCTATCTTTAATCTTTTTTCTTTTTAGCATGTGCGCCGCCGGTTACGTATACTTTGCCGGTTTTTGGATTTCTGACCAGTGAAGGAATCGTTTTTGTGCGCCTGTAAACACTTTCATCATCTATTTTACCATCAACATCTATAACTAAATAAACGAATATCTTTGGCGATATTGGAATCATCAGATGCAAACGACTAATATGGTCAACTTCATATTTAATTTTTTCCTCACCAAGCGCATCGCCTAGAAATAATACACTATAGATACGTTTTTTGTCTTCAATGACCAGGTAGTAACTTCTCGCTCTTCCCTGAAGTAATCCCACTAACTTATAAGTGCGATTTTTGATTTTTTCTTTTGCCTTTTTAAGCATAAATTCAGGAATGCCGACGATTTGCTGCCAGATGACAAAGCCTTTGTTTACTTCAAATTTAGCTTCATTCGACCTGTAAGTATCTTCAAACATATTATGCTCAACATAAGCATATATGCGGTATGTTCCACATTTTCTTAACTTATAAAAATTACTTACAGGAATAATAAAATCTTTATGC
>JAHOYW010000031.1 GCA_019038735.1 Victivallales bacterium
CCCAAAAGGACAGATAAGCTGACAAAACGGGCGGTATGTGATAAGTGAAGCTATCAAGACAACAAATATTGTCATGATTATCGCGATTGATTCAAAATCAAGATTAAACAGGTTGAAGGGATTGAGATTGTGGTAAATCACAAAGCCTTTGCACTCTCCGATAACTCCAAACAGAAAAAATAGCATCGACAAAAACAACAGTGATCGAATCGAGTTTGTCAATATAAACGGCACTTTCTTTTTTTTGATTTTTTTCAAAATAGAAATCGTGTAGAACAACTCCTGCAAGGCTCCGAAAGGACACGCCCAGCCGCAGATTATTTTACTTCCGACAAGGGCAAGTATAATAATAAAAAGAAAGGCCGCTACTTTTGCTACAGGATCAGGATAAAGTCCCATCATACATTTAAAGACTTTGACTGTTCCCTCCAGTGGATTAGGTGATTTACCCAACAGAAATCCGGCAGTGATTACCGAAATTATAAGAAACAATATGTACGGCGTTCTGGGATACCAGATGCTTCTTTGTTTGAGGCTGGACAAGTCAAGACGCCCAAGTCTGACAAGGAAAACGAGCCCGCCCAGAACCAAAGCCACATATACATAGTATTTCAACATAGTGCCACGATGCGAAAGAATGTGCTCTACAGCGTGCTCAAGCTCTTCCGTTGAAATACTTAATGCTTTTAACGGCTTTCGCTTGGGAACATCAAGAGGTAGGTCAAGTTCGCGGGCAAGTCCCTTGCCGGTAACTCCAAGCAGCGATGCCGTCTTTTTTATTGACATGTCAATATTGAAATTTTGTGTTACTTTTGGCTTAACAGCAAGCGAATCTATCAATAAACCAACTGTCACAATAATACACATAGCTATGCTTGTAGCAAACAGCCATATACGCTGTTTAGACGAAAGTTGTGAAAACCAGGAATAATTCTGCATAAAACCCATACCACATCGTTATAATTTTTATATTTGACTATATTGAAATCACTTTATCTGAATCATTTATAAGATTGTATAAGTCCTGCATTGTTGATAGTGGACAAAGTTCTGAACCTTCCGAATTGCGGATATTTAAGCATGTACCACATGCCAGAATTTTGCCACCATTATCCACAAAAGACTGCATTTGTTCAGTCACTTTGAACTTCTCTGTGTCAAGACTTTCGCATTCTACGCCGTTTGCCAGCAGGAACACTTGCGCAGAATCATTTTTTTGTAACGCAAAAACTCCCAAACGAAACGCGTTCCAGACACTCTCCGAATCCGTCGAATAGATGACAATACCAAGTTTCATGGTTTCTCCATTTTTTTAAATTTGTTTTTTCTACACAAGCTTTTTCGCACCAGTATATACTTCTTCTACTTTCAGTACTGCTACCGCATGACCCGGATGTTTCTCGGGATTCCATTTTTTCATATCATCAAAAAGCACGCCTTCTGTACAGTATTGAATGCTGCCTTTGATTTGATATGCCTTGTTATCTTCTGTGATGAAAAGCAGAACTCCTTTACTGCCGGCAATAATATTTTTTCTAGTTTTATCAAAATAATTATCTGCTACAACAATGGTTTCTTCATCATATTTACTGACACAAGTGGCGTAAATTGAGTTTGCAATTCCATTGGTGCCAACTGTTGTCAAGACAACCGCTCCCTTACAATTTTCCCATGCTTCGCTAACGATTTTTGGTAATTTTGCCATTTTTGTTCTCCTGTTTTGTTTTGATTTGTGTAATATTGATTGCATGGGTGGTCATCTACAGCATCAACTAAATCAGGTTGATCGTAGAATTTACCCTTAGCGGTAACTTTAACTTATTCATTCTGGATAATTTCAGCCTCTAAAAAATATAGGGAATGTGAAAAATGTTTAATTTAAGCTGAGACATTTGCTTTACTACACTTTTAAACG
>JAHOYW010000177.1 GCA_019038735.1 Victivallales bacterium
AAATTTTGCTTGGCAAATTGTTTCATCAATGACATTGGAGCTGAATAATTGATTTTCATATATTGTTCTTCTGAACCTTCGGGAAGCCTGTAAACCGCAGCGTTATTTATTAAAATATCAATTTGACCACAGTTTTTTAGTAATTCATCAGGCAAATTTAAATCACATTGTATGAGCTGATGACCGGAGCCGGGCAGGGTGTTCAGCAATTCTTCTGCCTGTTCAAGAGATTTATTGCAGTGAATAAGGACTTGAGCACCGGCTTCAGCAAAAGCAATGCAGACAGCGCGCCCAATACGAAGCGCACCACCACTAACTAATACTCTTTTGCCCTTAATATCCATTAAATATTCTCAATTTTCTCCTGGGAGCGCCGGTCTCTAGGCCGGCTTAAATATATTATAATGCCGGCCTAGAGACCGGCGCTCCCGGGTTTACGCTAATTGTTGCTTCCAGAAAGCTATCTGCTTTGCTACTTCTTTTGGACCGGTTGCGCCGGTAATCTCGCGTTTAGCTACGCTGCTTTCGGGTGAAAATAATTCGAGGAATTCAGCAGTTGCTTCCGGGATTGTCTCCTGCATTTCCTTGAGAGTTGTTGCGTTTAGAGCTTTATTATTATCTTTGCACCATTTTACGAATGAACCAACTCGATGGTGAGCAGTACGGAACGGCATATCCATCTCTACGAGCTTTTCCGCCAAATCTGTCGCCATTAAAGCCGGATCAGAGGCAGCGTTAAGCATGTTGTCGCGTTTGATATTCATTGTCGCGACCATTGACGGATAAAGACGCAAAATCTTTTTGACGGTGTCAATGGCGTCAAATAATGGTTCTTTGTCTTCCTGCATGTCGCGGTTGTAGGTTAACGGCAGACCTTTGCATAAGGTCAAAATTGTGGTCAGTGCACCATAGACTCTTGCGGTTTTCCCACGGGAGAGTTCGGCTATATCCGGATTTTTCTTTTGTGGCATCAGGCTTGAGCCGGTGCAGAAAGCATCGTCAAGTTCGATGAAATTAAATTCCTGTGAACACCACAGAATAATATCCTCAGACAAACGCGAAACGTGCATCGCAAAAATCGCCAAATCACTAATTAATTCAATCGCGAAATCACGATCAGCGACAGCATCCATACTGTTGCGGGTAACTCTTGAAAAATTCAGGCTTTTGCAAACTGTTTCACGATTGATCTTTAAAGTCGAGCCAGCCAGTGCGCCGGAACCTAATGGCATAACATTAATCCTTTTAGCGCAATCGTTTAAGCGTTCGATGTCACGGTCAAACATTTCGACGTAAGCCAGCAGATGATGTCCGAATAAAACTGGTTGTGCGTGTTGCAAGTGGGTGAAGCCAGGTAGAATCGCGTCGCCGTTTGAATCGGCTTGTTCGACGAGCGCACGCTGGAAATCGCGAATCATCTCAGCTATTTCGGCGACAATATCACGCAGGTAAAGACGAATATCAAGAGCGACCTGATCGTTACGGCTGCGGGCAGAGTGGACTCTTGCGCCTTCATCACCGAGTTTTTCAATGAGCGCGCTTTCGATGTGCATGTGAATATCTTCGAGTTCCGCGCAGAAAGTGAAATCACCTTCATCAATAGCTTTTTCAATTTTATCGAGCTCGATGCCGATAGCATCAGCGGTTTTTTGCGGAATAATACCTTGTTCCGCAAGCATCGTGGAATGAGCTTTGCTACCCATGATGTCGTATTTATAGAGTCGTTTATCAAATGATATAGATTCCGAAAATTCGCTTAATTCTTTATCAGCCTGTGTGCTGAACCGACCACCCCAAAGTGCCATGACAAGCTCCCGTGATTATTATTTTATCTTGCTTATCTTGTAAAGTAGTGTCAATTAGCTGAATTTGCAAAAGATTCAACAAGAAAA
>JAHOYW010000200.1 GCA_019038735.1 Victivallales bacterium
ACGGTATATGGTGTCATTTATGCCCTCGAATTTGAGCACTGTGCTGGCTGTCAGTCTGCCGTCTTTGTGTAATTCGCCACTTGTGCTGGCGCGTAGTAAATTATCGTTTGCCGGAGTAATTGGGGATGTGAGTAAGTCACTGCCGGAAGGTTTTGCCGGTAAATAACTTTTGTCGGAAAGATAAGCAGGCATAATATCTTTAGTTGTTTCATCGGTGGAATCCATCAGAATAGTTTCTCCGCTTTTCGTAATAGCGCAGGTGATGGCGTGATTGAACATACTGTTAGGCACTTCTTTGTCCTTTTTTGTGCCGGCCATTATCAGTACGGGATATGACTTTATACCGGCCAAGCGGAGCATTCCGGCGAGCAGGGCGGCTTTATCGCGGCATACGCCGTAACGGTTTTTGAAAGTCAGGTCAATATCGTGCGGTTCGTAGCCGGGAGCTGTGGTTTCAATAGTTAGCCCCATATAACGTATTTTATTTGAAACAAAGCGGAAAATCGCTTCGATTTTTTCTTTATCGCTTTTTAGTCCTTTAATCAATTCCATGACTTTTTTCTTCATGTCTGGAGTTACTTTTTTCAAGTGCGGTGCGCAAAGCTTATCGTACCATTGTGAAATTTCTGACCATGTCTCAACTGTACTGAGCAGCAGACGTTGCGTGTGCATATAATAAGCTTGCATTTTGGGTTCGGGAAAAACTCTTGGAATATTGCGGAATGTCCAGTTGTAAATTATTCTGTTACCGACTTCTTTTTTATTAAATGAAGTTGAGCCTTTGACCTGATTTTTGATAATATATTTTTTGAGCGGTCTATTTTTAGGTCCATTGACTATGATATTATAATATATGACTGGTGTAGTGGATTGTAGTACATACATGTCGGTCCAGATGTCTTTCATACGTGGAGTAATGAGACTGCGCTGTACAAAATAACGCATTGTATCGCCGATTTCGACTCCGGGGACAGTTACACTCAAAATCTTAGAGTTTGGATTGTAAATGTTTTGACTCATTTGTCCGGGACTAATCATTACTTTTGAATTTTTCGCGACATCAATTTTTATGACTTTACCGTTCGCTTTGATTATTTCGATAGCCCATACCTTAATTTTTCCGTAGGAACTATTGAAATATTCACTGAATACTGCCGCTGAGCGTTTGCCTTTTTCTGTAAGTATTTTCTGGTAAAACTCGTCAAGTTCAACTGAAGAGCCATCTGCCTGATAAGTAATTTTCTGAACGTCCCACACTAAGACACTGTCTGCGTCAGGGTATTTTTCCCGGTCTACTGTTTGAGCCGTCAACATAACTTTATCGCGTTCGATAAGGGGGGCAGGGGCAGCTGATAGTGAATATTGATTGTTAACTAGAATGATTGTCAGTATAATTAAAGCTTTATAAAAAAATAATTTCATTACAAGTATCTCTCATTTTTGTTAATGTATACAACAATAGCCGTATTTAGTTAAAATACCAATATGTATTGAATATGTCCCTAAATCAATAAAAAATATGTAGCGATTCGCAACAGTTGTTTTTTCAGTTATTGGTAAACAATAAAAAATCTGTGGTTATCTGCGGTGTATATTTACGTCAGGAGTTTATGATGCTTGATTGTCTCCCAGATGCGTCCAATTAGAATATGGCGGTTTATAACAGAATAGCCGTTAAGGTGATCTACAATATCTCGGAGATCAGACGGAATAATGTCGTCAGCTAGCGGATCGTCCCGAAAGAACCGTATCTCAATCTCTGGAAACAACTTTAATAAGGTGCCAACGGTCATATTCTGAATTTGCGCTTTCCCATTAAGAAATTCGTTTATGCCGCCTTGCGACAATCCTGACTTTTCCGCCAGCACGGCTTGAGTC
>JAHOYW010000170.1 GCA_019038735.1 Victivallales bacterium
GAAATAGACAGTGCGTTCCGGCGTTCATCCGCATTCAAATAACGATTGCGCGAACTCATTGCCATGCCGTCTTTTTCACGCACCAGCGGGCATATAATTACTTCCACCGGAAAATTCAAATCCCTTACCATTCGTTTGATAATCAATGCTTGCTGTGCGTCTTTCTGTCCAAAGACCGCGAAGTCAGGCAATGTTATATTGAATAACTTAGCTACGACCGTACAAACACCCTTGAAAAATACAGGTCTGCTCGTTCCGCATAGCTTTTGTGATAATTTTTCTTCATTTATCCAGACACTTTGATCAGGGTAATACATTTCCTCGGGTATTGGCGCAAAAAGCACATCGGCTCCGTGAGCTTCACAAAGTTCACAGTCATGTCGGAAGTCTCTTGGATAATCCTTTATATCCTCACCCGGAGCAAACTGGGTCGGATTGACAAATAATGTTACAATCAAGACATCAGCTTCCGCTCTGGCACGGTCAATCAATGAAACATGACCGGAATGCAGGTATCCCATCGTTGGAACTACACCGATACGCTTTCCGTCCCGGCGCGCCTGACGCGAGTATTCCTGCATGTTTGCTATTGTCTTAATGATTTCCATTAAAGTTCCTCCATCCAATTATGTTCATCGGCAATTCTGCCGTATTGAATACCAGTCATTCTATCATAAAGTTTTTTAGATACCGGACCGATATTTTCCTGATCGTATCGATAAACTTTTTCATGATGAATGATTTCTCCTATCGGAGTTATGATTACGGCAGTACCGCAGGCACCAACTTCGGCAAAAGTTTCCAGTTCAGTTTTAGAAACCGCTCGGCGTTCAACCTGAATGTCCAGATCTTTAGCAATCTGCATCAATGACTTGTTGGTGATGCTCGGCAGAATAGACGGCGAGTCAGGCGTTACATACTTTCCATCTGCTGTGATGGCAAAAAAGTTACTGCTACCGAACTCTTCTACTAATTCATGATTTTTAGGATCTAGAAACAGCATCACCGCGCAACCGGCCTTTTGAGCGAGGCTGGTCGGGTATAAACTGGCGGCATAGTTTCCGGCTGTTTTTATATGTCCAGTTCCACGCGGCGCGGCACGGTCAACATCGTCGTGAATCATAGCTTTCACCGGCTTGATGCCGCCTTTATAATATGGACCTACCGGCATGACCATGATGATTAATTCATATTCAGTCGCCGCTGATATTCCTATTTGCGGAGTCGTACCGATGATTACAGGACGAATATATAAAGATCCACCCGTTCCATAAGGCGGAACGTAGTCAATATTATCTTTAACCACTTTTTTTACTGCTTCAACAAACTTTTTTTCAGAAAACTGCGGCATCATAAGGTATTCTATAGTCGAATTCAAACGGCGGGCATTTTCCAGCGGGCGAAAGATTCTGACTTTGCCGTCTTTACAGCAAAATGCCTTAAGTCCTTCAAAAGCCGCTTGTCCATAGTGCATACAATTTGAAGCTATTGATAAAGTTATTTCATTGCTCGTACACAACTTGCCTTCATCCCATTTGCCATCTTTATACGAAAAACGTATATTTGAGCGTGCAGGCAAAAATTGAAATCCAAGTTTATCCCATTCTATGTTCATCTTTTTTTACACCTTTTATTTATATTGATTCTCTTCTAACTATAGCTTGACAAAGGCAATAATCAATACTAAAGTGTATAAAAATAAGTTCGTAATTTTAATAAAATTATTATATAAAACAAAAACGGAGGAACTTGGCATGAAATCGCGTAATATTTTAACTATTTCTTTATTTGCTGGAATATTAATTGCAGGAGCAGGATGCAATATCTTTGACAGCCAAATTCCGCCTCAGGACACCAGTAAGCCTGTGGC
>JAHOYW010000291.1 GCA_019038735.1 Victivallales bacterium
ATATTAGAGAGAAAAAACAAACACAATTGTCCAAGACAACAGTAAAGGAATTTTATAGAAGGCTTTTCACTGTCATCCCATAATTTGTTTAAATTAACGATTTCTTGATTATTTTGACCTTGTGAATTTCCATTTCAATTTACCCCATTTTCGGTTTCTATTTTCCTTGAACTCAAATTATCCAGTATTGAAGCCTGGCAAATATGCTTGTTCTGGAGCCGCACGCATCCTAACTTTACCACCTGCTGTCCCACAGCATTCAAGAACGCTGTACATATCCAAACAGTTCCAGATCACGCCACGCAAGACTGTGAAAAGACGGATAAATGAGTGTTCCCATTTGCTTTGCCAAGCAATAAAACGCAGTAAAATATAAGTCAATAATGCTGTCCAAATTTGCCAGCGAACTGCATTTTCATTATAGCCCATAAAATCAGAAAGTTGCAAAGTCTGTTTGATTTCCTTGAAAAATACCTCAATTGCCCACCGTGCTTTATATAAATCACAGATAGAACTTGCCGCCCAGTCAAGATTATTACTGATGAAAATCATCTTTTTCATTTTGCCGTCAACTTCTACTATTGCTTCAATGCGACGTAACTTTTTTGGATACCATTTTGCACCTCTAAGGCCAGTTAGTTTAATGACCTCATCCCGCAAAATATTACCTTTTGGTACACTATGCTGTCCCATAACTTTATACTTCATATTGGTTTTGGCACGTGTAACCCAAAAAACACCGCGAACAAGCAGTTCGTATAAATGTTTGAAGTCAACGTAAGCCTTGTCAAATAGACATATTTCGCCAGAATTAACTCCCGCACAGACAGCTCTGGCTTCTTTAGAATCATGGCTGTCTGCTGATTTTACCACCACAAAACTGGGCAGAAAAGAACGCAAGTCTAAACGTAAATGCATTTTTGCTGCCGCTTTTCTTCGGCGATGTTTTGCCCAATCCATACAGTTTGCCACCAATTGAATTGTACTTGAATCAATCACGTTGATTACTCGTTTAAACTTCCGTGGCATTGCACAATAATTTCGTCCGTGCGAATAAAAGTTTGGGCTAATAGTTTTCAAATGTCCAAGAACCGACCAGAATAAATCCTCAGCCATATCTGCGTTGCGAGTACGATTTGCATGAGAAAATCCATTCCTGCTTGGTGGAGTAGTTTCTCGAATAGTAGTTAGTACGCCTTTATGGTTGCGTAAAGTATCACAGATATCATTCAGACCGAGAGCATGCGATAATTGTCCGAAAACAAGAGCCAAAACATGACTACCTGGGCTAAAAGTACGAGATTGTTTATTAACTCCGTGCTTGTGAGCCAATTTAGGAATTAAATTTCTTGGAATTAATTTGAATATTTGCTTTAATACACTCATTTTAGAGTATGTAGAAAATTTTGTGTAAATGGTCAAATGTAGTACATTATAAAAACACAAAATTATAGGAAGAAGAAATTATGACCATTTCGGAAAAATTACTCGATGAATTACTAAAAGATTATCAAAATCCTGAAGATCTGCTAGGCAAAGAGGGAATAATGCAGCAGCTCAAAAAACGCCTCATTGAGCGAGCGATGTCTGCTGAAATGACTGACCATTTAGGTTACAAAAAACACTCCCAAAAGGGACACAATAGCGGCAACAGTCGCAATGGAAACAGTTCTAAAAAGATAATCAGTGATGATTCCACCTTGGATATTAGCATCCCACGTGATCGTAATGGTGATTTTGAGCCTCTGATTGTTCCCAAAAACAAACGGCGTTTTGATGGTTTTGACAAAAAAATTATCTCCATGTATTCCTTCGGAATGACTACCAGAGATATTCAATATCACCTCGAAGAAATATATAATGTTGAGG
>JAHOYW010000120.1 GCA_019038735.1 Victivallales bacterium
TGGAGTCAGTATTTGAGCTTCGCCAGCTGACTGCGGAAGAGCTTATGAGTGCCAGAGTTGATCTTGCGCCAATACGCGTCAATACTCCGCAGGACGCGATAGCGGAACGCATTAAAGAAAAGAAACAGGAATTTTATCCGATCATCACTAAAGATATTGATGATAGTGAACTCCTACTTTCGGCAAAGGATTTCTTCCTCACAGCAGCCGACAAACGTGACGACTGGCAAAAAAACAGCACTTTCCCGGCGATTTTAATTCCAGCCAATGTAAGATTGACTCAGGTATTGAAAACGCTGAAAAAAGAACAAGTACCAGCTGCTTTGCTTATAGACGAATACGGTCGTTCGATAGGAATGATCAGTATCAGAGATATTTACACCCAACTGACTGGCGAAGTTGAAACGATATACGATCAGGCGGAATACTCTCTTGAAGAAGCTGACAACAATGTTTGGATAATCAAAGGAATGATTCCATTATTTGAGCTTGAAGACGCATTTAATATAGATATCCCTGAAGAATATGAGTCAAAGAGTTTGAATGGGCTTTTTGGTGAAATTCTTGGTCGTTTACCAATGCTTGGGGATTATCTTGAGCTAGACGGCATCAAAATAACAGTACAGAAATTATCTCATCGCCGCGCGACGGAGCTAAAAGTCGAAAGGCTCGCGACAGTGAAAAAAGAAGGAGAAAGCGAATGATTTTTTCTGTAGTCATGCTCCTTATAACAATTTTGCTTATGGCATTTTTTTGCGGTAGTGAAATCGGTCTTATTTCCTGTCAAAAAATACGCATCGCAACTTTAGTTAAAAACGGCAGTAAACGTGCCGCGATAGTTCAATATATTTTAAACCGTCCTGCTTTAATGCTGGCGACAACTCTAGTTGGAAATAATATTTGTACTGTTTGCGCACCCGTCTTGGCTAAACAAGTGGCTAATGAAGCTGGAATGCCGGAAAACGCCTCCGTATGGATGGTTATATTGATATTACCCATTCTTCTGCTCTTGCCTGAAATTATTCCCAAAAACTGGTTCCGTCAGGCTCCGGCGGAACGTTGTATGTTTTTCGCGCCTTTATTAATGTTTATGCTGATTATCCTTTATCCGATTTCAAAGCTGATAGCTTTATTTACCAGCGCGGCCGTCAAGTTATTTGACCGTGAACACAAGAACTCAAAACCGACTTGGTTTATGCGTGATGATTTCCGTTATTTGATTCGTGACAGCGAAAATGCCGGAGTCATCGACTCGGAAGCTGCTGATATCCTTGACCGTTCATTGCAGTTCCATCATCTACAGGTAAAAGACATAGTCACACCATTCAGAAATGTCGTCTATGTTTCCGCGACGAAAAGCATCAGCGAAGCCGCCGCCTTGTGTAGTAAACACGATGTTTCATTGTTGCCAATCAAATCCAAAAAAGGTAAATGGATAGGAATATTCAGTATATATGACGCAATTTTTTCGACCAATGAGCAAACTTGGGATAAATTAATAGTTACAGCCTGTATGCACGAACTATTTTTCCTTGATTCCAGACAATCATTACCCGATGTCATCTCTACGGCTCAAAAAAACAACTGTCGTATGCTGGCAGTTTGTGACGAAACCGGCAAAGCAATCGGGATAGTTACTCCGAGTGATGTTTCAGATAAGTTATTTGTTTAGGCGAATTGCGAAAAAAATAAAAAAACTGCTTGACCGCAGTCGCCGATCCAACAGGCGACTCTGTTGGTCGACCATATCCAATGGTCGAAACTTAAGCGGCATTTTGCCGCGCAAATTAAACACACATCTCTCGAACAGCGAGGCTGACGAAAATGAGCAAAGC
>JAHOYW010000233.1 GCA_019038735.1 Victivallales bacterium
AATTTGAACAGACCATCCTTTGACCGACCGTTTTTGATTTCAAGATATTGTTCGATCTTTTTTTGAATAGCGGAGGCATGATTGATGCCGCAGGAGATTGATTTGCAAATCCTGATGATGAATTTTTCCACGGGTTGCAGGTAAAAACGAGAATAAAAACTAATAACTCCAAATAATTCTGCCTTGGAAATATTTTGCTCCTCGGCAATGCGGATAATTTCAGATTCTGGCAAATAACCGAAGCAATCTTGTGTTTCATGTAATTTTTCAAGCAAAAGCTTCATGTTTTTCTCCCGACAAGTTAAGCAATCTGTGATGAGTCGACCATGGGAACAAAGCGAACCGCAATATTGGGGGTTATTTTTGTCCCCTTCTCTGTTTTTTCCAAAACCGAAAGAGTTTGCACCTCATCAACGCCTCCAATTGGCAAAACCATTTTTCCGCCTACTTTTAATTGTTCAATAAGCGCCTCTGGAATATTCCTCGTGGCGGCAGTTATGATGATGCCATCAAAAGGGGCTTGTTCTTTCCAGCCATCAGCACCGTTGGCGCAACGAAAATGAATGTTGCTATAAGTTTTCCCGAGCTTATCTTGAGCCTCTTCCGCTAACTCTTTGATTATTTCAATGCTGTATACCTCTCGAACGATTTCGGCAAGTATCGCAGCCTGATAGCCAGAGCCAGTGCCAATTTCGAGTATTCGGTCTTCTGGTTTTGGCTGAAGCAGTTCCGTCATTAGCGCGACGATATAAGGCTGTGAGATAGTTTGCCCGTGTCCGATAGGGAGCGCGAAATCGCTATAAGCTATAGCAGCACAACTTGCGGGAAGCAGGTGATGCCGCGGAACTTTAAGCATCGCTGCCAGCACCGTGGGGCTACTAATCCCTCGACTTTCGATTTGGGACTGCAGCATGTTTTTGCGCTCTTCCATCTTTTTTCCTCAAATAACTCCTTGGTAATTACTATAATACCTCTATTGTTTATGGCAAATATGGCGAAAGTTTTTTGTGTAAATAGAGGGATATTGAGGAGCTGGAAACAAGAAAAAAGCATGGACAAAAAGCATTTTTATGAGTATATAAAAATATAAATCCTTGAAGTTCTGTGGTTTTATGCTAATTTATCTTAGGGGTGAATAGAATTGTCTTGAGGAAATTTTTGTGACTGCTTTGTTGGCTGTCAGTTATTGTATCTGGACAAGAATTAAAAGATTAATGGCAACAGAGAGTATTTAAAAAATGACAAAGGAAGCGGAAGCGACACAAACAAAAATAGAGATAAAAAATTCTCTTGGTTTGCACGCTCGCCCTGCGTCTTTGTTCGTTAAGTTGGCAACTACTTTTGAGTCAGAAATAATAGTCGAGAAAGACGGTGAGGAAGTAAACGGGAAAAGCCTAATGGGCCTACTTATGCTTGCCGCGGCGATGGGAAGTGTTATAAAAATTTCGGCGAAAGGCGAAGATAGCAAGCTTGCCTTGAGGGCAATTGTTGAGTTAATAGAGAGAAAGTTTGAAGAGGAATAAATTGCGTGACAGAATCTACTAGACAAGAAAAAGTTTATCATGGCATTGGAGCTTCTCCTGGTATTGCTATAGGGAAAGTGTTGCTTATAAAGCATCACAACACTTCATACGCCAAGCCTCCCGATGTAAAGATTAAAGCTGAAGATGTTGAAAATGAAATCATTAAATTTGAGAAAGCGATAGAAACAACCCGCATAGAACTCGAAAACCTTCAGAAACGTGTTCAAAGCAAGCTGCAATCTCGCGAGGCGAGCATCTTCGACGCTCATTTATTGATTGTTGATGAT
>JAHOYW010000333.1 GCA_019038735.1 Victivallales bacterium
GCTCAAATGCAGATGACCCGCGCTGGTGTCGCGACAGCTTTATTGAGTATTCCTAACCGTTATACGCACACGCCGGTAGAAGTTTGCGACCTGCGCGACGCTAAAGCCGCAATAATCCTGCTCACCGAAACTATTGCCGCGATGACCGGAAAAGAAACTTTTATCCCGGGACAAGATCGTATTAAGTGTTAAGTGTTACGTGCTAGGGTAAAAGATAAAAAGAAATAAAAATGCGTAGATAAAAACGCGACTGGGAGCAGGAGTTGATGGAACAAAACTCGGAAATAATCATTTATACAGCACCGGATGGAACAACAAGGTTGCAAGTACAGTTAGAAGATGAAACTGTCTGGCTTACCCAAAATCAAATGGCAATGCTTTTCGGGAAAGCCCAATCTACCATAAATGAACATGTTAAAAATATTTATGCGGAAAAAGAACTGGAAGAAAACCAAACCATGAAGAAATTCGGAATTTCCGAATTTCAGCATAAGGCTTCAAATTACTATAATCTTGATGTGATAATTTCAGTTGCTTACAGGGTGAAATCCAAACAGGGAACAAAGTTTCGTCAATGGGCAACGAAACGGATTCATGAATACATTGTGAAAGGTTTTACAATGGATGATGACCGTTTGAAGCAGGAAGGAGCAAGGTCAAGATATTTTGAAGAACTTCTGCAAAGAATTCGTGACATTCGAAGCAGTGAAAGAAATTTTTACCAAAAAATAACCGATATTTACGCAAGCAGTATTGATTACAAAAGTGATGATATTTTAACAAAAGAGTTTTTTGCAACAGTACAAAATAAAATGCACTATGCTGTTCACGGACAAACTGCCGCGGAGATGATAAACAGAAGAGTGGATGCCGATAAACCATTTTTGGGACTTACAAATTTTAAAGGGAAATATATTACCACTCGTGATGTTGGCGTTGCTAAAAATTACCTTTCAGAGGAAGAATTAAAGCAACTGAATCTTATTGTGTCAATGTATCTTGATTTTGCCGAACTGCAAGCAACAAATGGCAGATTGATGAAAATGCACGACTGGATTCAGAAACTTGATGATTTTTTAAAAATAAGTGAAAAAGAACTGCTTACTAACGCAGGAGAAATCAGCCACAAAAAAGCAATTAATAAAGCAAAAATTGAGTATGAAAAATATAGAAAATATGAGAACAAACAATATATATCTGATTTTGATCGTGAAGTGAAAAATATTTTAAAGAATGACAAAGTAAACAAATAGCGGAAAAGATACAAACAAATCATAAATTGAGAAAATAAAGTAAAGAACTTTTAAAACTTAACCCTTAAAACTTAACCCTTACTTTGCGCAGGCTGAGCCTGAGCAGAGCGAAAGGCAAAACTTATGCCCAAACTTTATTTGATAAGCGGCGATGATGAATTCGCTATAAAATTACGCAGTCGCGAAATAATTACTTCGCTGTGCGGTGAGGATGCTGAAAATAATCCTGATTTAGAGATTATCAAAGGCGACAGCGATGTGCTGAAAGCTGAAGATATTCTCTCCGATCTGCTGGCTTCTCTGCATACACCGCCTTTTCTCAGCCCGGATAAAAAAATCTGGCTGCGGCATTTTATTCATTTTGAAAAAGCCCTTGCGGTTAACGCTAAGGATATTGTCAAAAAACGCATGACTGAACTGCTTGATTTTATCAAAGCAGGTATTCCTGACGATGTAATCTTGATTATCGATGGTATCGGCATTGACCAACGCAAAGCATTTTTTAAAAGCTGTAAAGCCGCGCCGGATTCGGAGATTCAGATTTTT
>JAHOYW010000266.1 GCA_019038735.1 Victivallales bacterium
AAAATCTTATCATTTACACTGACTAGCGCATGTTGAAAAATATTTTCAGGAACGGGGCTGTTGGTGATTTGTTCCTGCAAAGCGATCAATTCTGATTTTTGACTTTCGATTGAACGATCAGGAAAGTTGGCTTTTAATTGTTTACCGTGCTCTATTCCGCACATACGGCGATTGAACTTCATTCTGGCAACCTCACTCCATGAATCTATAGTTCCCTGAAAAATAGCTGGAGCTATTCCCTCGTTTTCATCTATGGGCTTCAAAGTTCCGTTGATTGCTACGGCACTGGCAAATTTCTTTCCAGCTAAGACTTTCGCCGCGACAAAGACTCCCAGCGACCACGCGGCTAAATGTATCGTTTTATAATCCTTAAGTTCCTCAATATCTTCCAGACTAGTATAATCATAAATCATTAAAATATCTAATTCATTATCAGCAGCCAGATGTTTAAAGGGTTTTTCATCCATCCCCCAGCCATTAAAAAAAAGTAAGAGTTCAGAAGTATTATGTTTATTTATCCAAAGCTTTTTCATAGTAATAATACTCGTATTTTTTACATTAAATTTAATACTTTATCTATGTCTTTTTCTGTAAGCGCGGCATTTAGAGAAAACCTCAATCTCGCAGTTCCTGCTGGAACTGTTGGGGGACGAATAGCGAAAGCTAAAATTCCAGCCTCACGGAGTTTTTCTGACAGTGCTACTGCCGCCGCGTTTTCTCCGACAATAAACGGCACTATCTGTGAATCGCCGATAGTTCCCAATCCGTCACGCAGCTTTGCGCTGATTTTGAACAGGTATTCACGTTGTTTTTTCATGCCGATGATTTTGCTCAAAACAAAACGGCTCCAGTTCACTACTACCGGAGGCAATGCGGTGGTAAAAATAAATGAACGCATTTTATTAATCAGGTAGTCGCGTATCGTTTCGTTCATAATAGCGTATGCTCCTGCGGAACAAAATGCTTTACCAAAGGTTCCGATGATAATATCAATTTCGTCCAGAACGCCCTGCTCTTCCGCAAGTCCACAGCCGGTCGCTCCGAAAACTCCAACACTATGCGCTTCGTCAACAATCAGAGTCGTTTTATATGCTTGTTTGAGCTCAACAAGTTTGCGCAGGTCTGCCGCATCGCCGTCCATGCTGAAAATTGATTCGCTGATGATAAAGATATTTTCATATTTACCGGAATTCTTTTCAAGTAGATTTCCCAGAGCTTTATAATCAAGATGCGGATAGCGTTTAAACTGCGCGTCAGATAAGCGAACGCCATCAATAATGCTAGCGTGATTGAGTTTATCGCATAGAATCAAATCTTTTTTTGTGCTCAATGCCGGCAGAATACCGATATTAGCATGATAACCGCTGTTGAATACCAAAGCGGCACGATCATTGTACATTTTGCTCAATGCCTGTTCTAATTCTTGATAGCCGGGATGATTACCGGTCAACAGGCGTGAGGAAGAAGACGATAAAGCATAAGTTTCATCAGTCGGGCAATTCTGTAGATTTTTATAGAATTCTTCACGCAATTCAGGCATAGATCCCAAACCAAGATAATCATTGGATGATAAGTTCAATAAATCACTTTTATCAAGATTACGCAACACACGAAATTGATCTTTTTCACGTAAAATAGCTAATTCTGATTGTATTCGTCCCAACAATGCCATGATTTTGCCTTTTTTTCGCCTCTAGGGACAGAGGCGGCTACATCATTCAACTAAGGCGATGTAGCCACGGCTGTCCCTAGCCGTGCTTTCTTTTTACGCTGTTTCTGAAC
>JAHOYW010000347.1 GCA_019038735.1 Victivallales bacterium
TATAGTAATATTATAAACTTAAACTGAGGTAAAATTATGAATAAAAGACAGTTCCTTATCGCGATATTCGCTGTCTGCTTGTCAATTATTATTAGTGCTTGCGCTACTACTTCAGGTCATCCAATACTTAAAAAAAATGCTTATTATAAAAGCGTTGGTTCTGAACAAGCTGAACAGGACATCAAACAAGCAGTCTCTGAATCCCAAAAAGCTGTTGATTTACTTCAGGAATCAAGAAAAAAAGATATCGAGACTACTGTCAAAGAAGGAGCAGTTTCGTCGGGAACAGGCACTCTTACGTCACTAATCACCGGTCGTGCGGCACTTGGTATCGTTGCCGGTAGCGGTCCTAAAGTATATTCCACAATCAAACAAAAGGAAGAAGATAAAATATTTTTCCGTAAAAACGTAGAAAAACGTCTCAAGAAAAAAGGTTACCAAATAAAATACTGGAAATAATTACTATGAAAGAATTCAGCTTGCTGATTAAACCGGCGTCCTTTGACTGCAATTTGCGCTGTGAATACTGTTTTTACCTGAGGAAAGAAGAAATTTTCGGCAGTTGCACGCACCGTATGTCGGATGAAGTTTTAGAAAAAATGGTCTCGTCATTTATTGATTTACCCATTCGTAATCATATCTTTTCATGGCAGGGCGGCGAACCGACCGTTATGGGATTGGATTTTTTCAAAAAAGCATTGACCTTAATGCAGAAATACGGCAATCGCAAAAATATCACTAACACCTTACAGACCAACGGCACGCTTTTGAATGACGACTGGGCAAAAGTTCTGCATAAATACAATTTTTTGATTGGTTTAAGCCTGGATGGTCCAGCAAAAGTCCATGACCAGAACCGCCTCGACGCTGGCGGCAAAGGCACACATAAGCGAGTTATGAACGCGATAAACATACTTGAACGCAATAAAGTCGAGTTCAATATTCTGACTCTGGTAAATCAGGCAAATGTCAAAAGGCCTGCGGAAGTATATCGTTATTTAAAAAACCTCGGAATAAAATTTCATCAATATATCGAATGCGTTGAATATATGCCGGATGCTAAACTCGCGCCTTTTGCCATCAGCGGAGTAGAATGGGGTAAATTTATCTGTGCAATTTTTGACGAATGGTTCGAAAAAGATCGTTATAATATTTCCGTCCGCTTATTCGATACGATTTTAGCTAAATTAGTTGATCGTCAAGCAATCGCCTGTAATATGGCTCGAGATTGCCGTCAATACCTTGTAGTAGAATACAATGGTGATGTATATCCTTGTGATTTCTTTGTAGAACCGCGGTTCAAGCTGGGAAACATTATGGAAAACACTTGGGAAGAAATGCTTGAATCTCCATTATACGAAGAATTTGGGAAACGCAAATGCGCTTCCGATGAAAACTGCGGCGAATGTGAATGGCTAGGTCTTTGTGCCGGATGCTGTCCGAAAAACCGCCCGGATTATAAACACGACGCAAAAGCCGTTTCCGAACTTTGCGCTGGCTGGAAAATGTTTTATTCGCACACTATCGACCGTTTCAAAAGTCTGGCGGCTGAAATCAAACAGAATCGGGAATTAGAACATCGTGCTCATATTCACCAGCAAGTAATGCCCATGCTCCAGCAAAGTAAAATCGGCATGGAAGCCCCCTGCCCTTGTGGTAGCGGCAAACTCCTGAAAGAATGCATGGCTCCCGAACTAAGCCGTCCATCCAGATAAGAAAATGGTACGCCCATGAGGACTTGAACCTCAGACCCGATGATTAAGAGTCATCT
>JAHOYW010000203.1 GCA_019038735.1 Victivallales bacterium
ACTTTACATTATAATAATTAAAAATATTAACTATAAAAACAGAGGAATATAATGAAACATTTGAATATCCCACCGGCAAATCATGTCCCAGTCCTAGGCGGTCAAGGTTGGGTCGGCTTGATTGATAATCTCGGCGATGAAACTACTATCGTTAATGCCGCACGCGTTTCTTTCGGAAAAATCAAAGACGAAATGGATGGTCGGGATATAACTTTACTCGAATACCTGATTGAAAACCGCCACACAAGCCCACTTGAACACCTTGTTTTTACTTTCAGCATTCATTGCCCATTATTCGTTCGTGGACAATGGCATCGTCACCGCACTTGGAGTTACAACGAGATTTCACGTCGTTACACTGAAGTTGATATGGAATTCTACACTCCGCAAAAATTGCGTGCTCAGGCAAAAATTGACCGTCAGGCATCTGTTGATACTGCCGATTTTGACAATGATGCCCTGTGTAAAATCATTGACAATCACAATCAAGCTTCATTCAAAGTTTTTGAAGAGCTGTTAGCTAAGGGGGTTTGTCGCGAACAAGCCCGTGGAGTTCTTCCGCAGAATATGATGGTTACTTTCTGGGGAACCGTTAATCTCGGCAATCTTCTGCACTTCCTCGAACTGCGCGACAGCGAACACGCTCAATGGGAAATCCGCGAATACGCTATCGCCATCAAGAAACTAATCAAACCCTACATACCAAACGTAGCAAAATATTTCGAAAAACAAGGACAAGCCTGGTAGATGTACATTTTTAGAGTGATATTTAGAAACTATATAATAACTTGAGCACGAAAATAAAAATGGAAACGAATGAAAAACTAATCGAATTCATGATGGTTCTAACCGAAAATGAAGAAAACATCATTTCATACCTGACCGATCAAGCTATTCGACTATCCGGAGATATTCGAGAAAACATTAAGTGGAATGCCCTGTGTTACTTCAAGGGAGACCGGGCTTTTGTTGGGATTATGCCCTACAAAAGCTATATTTCCGTGATTTTTGATCGAGGTGTGGAACTTGATGACCCAACTAATTTGCTTGAGGGAAAAGGTCATACAATGCGTCACATTAAAATCCGGTGCTTTGATGATCTGAAAAAAAAGAACGTAGGCTCATATATTAAACAATCATTCAAATTAAAAGAGGAGTAGATTAATGATCGCTAACACATTGTCAGCATGTATCGCAACCGGGAAGGTCAAGGAATCCCGCGACTTCTATATCAAGCACTTTGGCGCAAAAGTCACATTTGACTGTGGTTGGTATGTCAATTTGCAAATCGGAAAGGAAACATCCGAATTGCAGTTTATGGCACCCCGTGAACCGGGACCTCCAGCCTGTAATCCGGCAGGACTGATGTACAACTTCTCAGTGGCTGACGTGGATGCGGAATACAAACGCCTTACCGGAGAAGGACTAACTCCCGTCATGCCAATTGAAGATCACCCGTGGGGCGATAGAGGCTTTGCCGTTCTCGATCCGAACGGCATCACACTCTACATCTATTCTGACCGGGAACCGGCAGAGGACTTTAAGCAATACATCAAATGATAGCCGAACAAATGAATCCACACAGAATATAAAAATATTCCGATAGATTTATTGCGGACGTCTCAAACTTAGAGTATAATTAGTAAAATAAATAATGAAAAAAGGAGATGCAACATGCCTACAATTTCAATGTTTTATGGAATACTTATTACAATTTATTACGAAGATACCGGGCGACATAATTC
>JAHOYW010000091.1 GCA_019038735.1 Victivallales bacterium
CATACAAGCAACTGCGCATTTTTTTGGCAAAAAAAATGGCTCCGGCGCTTGGATTGTCATTCACTTTGTTCATTTGTCGTAGACTTCGCTACTCCCGTCGCTTCGCTCTCGAACCCTTGGTTCTCATACAAGCAACTGCGCATTTTTTTGGCAAAAAAAATGGCTCCGGCGCTTGGATTCGAACCAAGGACCAAGTGGTTAACAGCCACCTACTCTACCGCTGAGCTACGCCGGAACATTTCACTTTCGTGAGCTCCTATTCTAGTTGTTAAATTCGAAAGTACAAGTACAAAAGTAAAAAAATAGAAAGAATTTTCGGAGATATTAGTATTTATGCTGATTTATAGTATATTTACTGCTTCGTAAGTGCATCCGGGGGATAAAAGGTGGGTGCGATTTGATTTGATAATCCCATAGGGGAAATTTACTATGAAAGTATTTGTTGGAGTCGGTTTGGGACCAATTCAGACAGGGATATTTATGTCTGGAGCCGCAAAAGGAAATTTTGACCGCATTATTATCGCTGAAGTTGATGATAAAATAAAAGACGCGATTAATAATTCAGGTGGAAAGATTACTATAAATATTGCCGCTGATGATCATATTTATAGTGAAAGCTATGAAAATGTTGAAGTCTATAACCCGATGATTGACAGCGAACGCGCAAAACTCGTTCTCGCCGCGAGCGAAGCTTGTGAATTGGCGACAGCTCTGCCGAGCGTTAAGTTTTTTGCTTCGACCGCTGAATGGATGCGGGAAGGATTTGAACTTGATCCTGAGCGACAACGTTTTATCTATACTGCCGAAAATCATAATGAAGCCGCGGAAGAATTAGAAAAAGCTCTTGCTAAAGATTTTTCAAATACTCACTGTTTGAACACGGTTGTCGGTAAAATGAGCGGAGTTGTTTCGGCGGAAGAATGCCGCAAACTTGATTTGCAGAAGCTTTGCCCCGGTGCCGGACGCGGACATCTGGTTGAGCAGTTTAATAATATTCTTATTTCATCCTGTCCCGGAGTTGAAGACCGTCAAGTGCAGGATTTGAGCGCGAAACAAGACCTTTATCCTTTTGAGGAAGCTAAACTTTATGGACATAACGCGATTCATTTTTTACTCGGCTGCCTCGGCGAACAAGCGGATAGAGAGTATATGAGTGAACTGCGTTCTTTGACTGAGATTATGGCAAAGGGCAGGGCGGCGTTTATTAATGAATGCGGCGCGGCTCTTTGTAAAAAATGGGCTGGTGCTGATGAATTATTTACTCCTGATGGATTTCAAGCTTATGCTGAAAACCTTTTGGAACGCATGACTAATCCTTTTTTGCAGGATGCGATAAGCCGTATTACCCGGGATCTGCCGCGTAAACTTTCCTGGGATGACCGGGTGATTGGAACTATTCGGGTGCTTATGGAGCAGGGGATTGAAGCCTTGATTCTCAGAGAAGGCGCGCTTTTAGCAATAGTTGATGAGTTTGGCAAGGACGAAGATGCGGCAAGATGTGGACTAAAAGCCTTGTGGTCTGGCGCTCCAGAAGCAGGACAAAATGCTGTGCTTGATTTTATCTTTAAAAAAGTCAAATAGTTTTTTGCAATTCTAAGGCTAAGGTATATATTAAGTGCTTTATGTAAGTATAAAATATTCACGTTATAATTACTCTAATTAAAGGAGACGCAGTATGAATTTGATTAATGATAAAGATGCAGATATTTCTGTATAGAATGGAAAAACA
>JAHOYW010000179.1 GCA_019038735.1 Victivallales bacterium
TGCTAATATTGATACTGAAAAACGCTGTAAAACCTGTGGAGACAGCGGCTTTAAAGGCAGAACCGGAATTTACGAATTACTTGTAGTCGATGATAAACTCAGGCAGGCAATCATCAAAAACAGTTCGAGCGCGGAAATTAAAGAAATCGCGGTAAAAAATGGAATGGTTCCTTTAGCTCAGGACGGCTTGGATAAAGTCGCTCAGGGAATTACTCTGGAATCTGAGGTAAAACGTTCAGCAAATGATCTTTAGGCGGTAAACTTGGCACATTATAAATACAAAGCGGTGGAAGTGGGAAAAGCTCCTGCGGAAATTATTATTGAGGCTGATTCTGAAACAGAAGCGGTCGCGATTCTGCAGCGGCGCGGTATGATGCCAATTAAAAACCTTGGAATAGCAAGTAACATAGCTGGTGAAAAATCGTTCTTTAAATTGTCCCGCAACCGTTTTGATGTGTATCAGTTTACTGACCGCCTTGTACCGCTCTTAAATGCTAATATTCAACTGGAAAAAAGCCTGTCAATTATGGAAGAAGGTGCCGAGGATGGAATTAACCGCGAGGTGATTCGTTCAATGCGTCGGGGCTTACATGAAGGAAAAACTTTTTCATCCCTAATTCGTGCGCAGGGGCAGTATTTCCCAACCATGTACGCGAATCTAATTGAAACTGGGGAAACAACTGGTTGTCTTCCTGAAGTTGCTCAAGAGCTACGGCGTTTTATGAATGAAAGCCGAAACTTGAAAGAATTTATGATAACCAGTTCGATTTATCCGTGCATTGTGTTGGGAGTAACTTTTATTGTTATAATATTTCTCTTTACACTGGTTATTCCGCGCTTTGCGACAATCTTTGAGGATATGGGAAGAGAATTACCCTTTATAACTAAAGTGATGCTGGAAACAGGAAATATTTTCGTAGCAATATGGTGGATATGGCCTTTGTTGATTGTCGGAGCTATTTTCTTTTCCAGAAGAGTCAAGCAAGGCGGCGCGGCGAAAGAGTGGTGGGATAAATATATTCTAAAAGCTCCTCTGGTCGGAGACTTGGTCAAACGCATTCAAATAGGGCAATTCATACGGACTCTGGCGATTATGATGAAAAATCATGTTCAAATCCTTCCGGCAATAAAAATTTCGACAAAAGTTATTGCGAACAATGAAATAGCAAACAGCTTTTCGAGTGTAAGCGATGAATTACGTGGCGGCATGAAGCTTTCTGAAACTCTCGGGCAAAGTTCATTCATGCCACAAGGCAGTATTCCTATGCTTAGAATAGCCGAGGAATCCGGCGATACCGGAGAGATGTTATCACAAATAGCCGATGAATGTGAAAGCAAAATAAAAATTCAGGTAAAAAGGGTATTAGCCGCCATGGAACCGGCAATTATTCTCGTACTTGCGATAGTAGTTTTAATGGTCGTACTCTCAATATTCCTGCCAATTATGGAAATGAGCAATATTTAAAGTAGTCAGTAAAAAATATTAAAATATGGAGTAAAAAGAAAATGTTCAAAACTGGTAAATTTATGATTAAACTGTTCGTTCTTATTTTATTGCTTTTAGGTCCTGTGTTTATTTCTCTGGTACAGGCGAACTTGCCGCCAAGCGGTGGCGGTGGAGTTACTGATTCAGACTCTTCCGGCGGCGAAAGTGGTGGCAGCGGTGGTGGCGATGGTGGCGATGGCGCAGGCGGTAGCGACGGCGGTGACGGTGGCGGCG
>JAHOYW010000338.1 GCA_019038735.1 Victivallales bacterium
CTATATAATAATAAAAGAATAATACAATAAATTTTTAAAAACAAGGACTTATATGAAAAATTCAGCATATCAAAATCCATTGACTGGACGATACGCAAGCAAAGAAATGAGCTTTAACTGGTCGCCGCAGAAGAAACACGCCACATGGCGTAGGCTTTGGCTGGCTTTGGCTCAATCAGAAAAAGAACTGGGATTGAATATTTCCGATAAACAAATCGAGCAGATGGCGGCGCATCTTGATGATATTGATTTTGACGCGGTCGCGGTCAAGGAAAAAGAACTTCGTCATGATGTAATGAGTCATATTCACGTTTTCGGCACTCAATGTCCTGCTGCGATGGGAATCATTCATCTGGGAGCGACGAGCTGTTTTGTTACAGACAATACTGAACTCATTCAGCTTCGTGACGGAATGAAAATCATTAGTGCTAAATTACTTCATTTAATTAAGATCATGTCTGAATTTGTTGATGAATATAAGGATATGCCGGTTTTGGGCTTTACTCATTACCAACCAGCCCAGCTGACGACCCTCGGTAAACGTTTCACGCTCTACATTCAGGATTTGCTTTTTGATTTCGAACACCTCCAGATTGAAATCGAAAAACTTCCTTTCCGCAGTGTTAAAGGCACAACTGGTACTCAAGCGAGTTTCATGTCATTATTCAATAATGATTCCGAAAAAGTCAAAGCTCTTGAAAAAGCTGTTGCCGAAAAAATGGGTTTTGATAATATTATTGCGGTCAGCGGACAAACTTATACCCGTAAAATAGATTTCAATATCATGAGCGTACTTTCAAGTATCGCTCAAAGTGCCTATAAAATGACCAACGATATTCGTTTACTTGCTAACCTGCGCGAAATAGAAGAACCTTTTGGTAAAAGTCAGATTGGTTCCAGTGCGATGGCTTACAAGCGTAATCCGATGCGTAGCGAGCGGGTTTGCTCTTTGGCGCGTTACGTCATGAGTTTGCCGGCAAACGCCGCCAATACGCACGCGACACAGTGGTTTGAGCGTACTTTGGATGATTCTGCCAACCGCCGTATAGTTTTACCTGAAGCCTTTTTGGGTGCGGACGTAATTCTTTCATTACTAATCAACATAAATACCGGTCTGCAAGTCTGGCCTAATGTAATAGCGCGTCGTGTCGCCGCCGAACTGCCGTTCATGGCGACTGAAAACATTATGATGGCGGCGGTAAAAGCTGGTGGCGATCGTCAGGAACTGCACGAAGCTATCCGTGAGCATTCCATGGATGCCGCGCGTAAGATCAAGGAAGAAGGCGGCGATAATGATTTACTTGAGCGTTTAAAAGGCGACAAGCATTTCGCGAATATAGCGGATCAAATTGACGGTCTGGTAAATCCGGTTGAATTTGTCGGGCGCGCGCCTGAGCAGGTTACAGATTTTCTCGAAAATCAAATCAAGCCGCTATTGAAAAAATACGCCTCAGAACTGAATCTCGAAGCCGAAGAAATTAACGTATAAAACAGTTAACAGTAACCAGTTATCAGTTACCAGTAATGTGATTATGCGATGTAGCCACTCCTGTCCCTAGCCGTGCGTTTTTCACCCCTAGAGACAGGGGTGGTTACATTATTTTTTTTGAATATTCCGTGTTGAATATTGGATATTCAATTAGTAGGCATCTATAAATTTCACTAAAAATCATTTGTATATTGTGGACACCTGAATTATACTTATT
>JAHOYW010000316.1 GCA_019038735.1 Victivallales bacterium
TTAATACCAAAAAACTCACTTCATTGATAAAAATTTCTCAATACAGGTTGCTTTTAAGCAATATTGCTGTAATTTATGGATTGCAATTAAAACCCTTAACACAAACGGAGATAAACAATGGCTAAAGCTATTAAAACTGAACTGGAAAAGACAAGTTACGCTCTCGGTATGAACGTGGCAATGTCTCTTAAGCAAATTCCTTTGGAATTAGACCTTGAAGCTGTAAAACTAGGTTTGGGAGATATGCTCTCAGGTGGAAAACCCGCCATGGAGCAGGAAGAATACGCTGCTGTAATGCAGGCATTCCAGACTAAGATGCAGGCTGAACAAGAAGTCGCTACTGCCGGAAAAGTTGAAGAAAACGCTGCTGCTGAAAAAGATTTTTTGGCAAAAAACAAAGATGTTGAAGGCGTAGTAGTTACTGAAAGCGGTTTACAGTACCTCGTCATGAAAGAAGGCGAAGGCGACAGCCCGGCTGCTGATCACACAGTAAAAGTGCATTACGAAGGAAAATTGCTTGACGGAACAATTTTTGACAGCTCAGTCCAACGCGGCGAGCCGATTGAATTTGGTGTTGGTCAAGTAATCAAAGGCTGGACAGAAGCGTTGCAATTGATGAATGTTGGAAGTAAATACAAATTATTTATTCCTTCAGACTTAGCTTACGCCGAACGCGGCGCGGGCAACTTGATTACTCCCGGAGCTATGCTCACTTTTGAAGTTGAATTATTAGGTTTTAAATAAAACCATTTAACCCTTAAATAAAAAGGAACATAAACAATGTCTATTATTTATGATATCCACGCTCGTGAAATTATTGACTCACGCGGTAATCCGACAATCGAAGTAGAAGTAGAACTTGATAGCGGTATTGTTGGTTCAGCAGCCGTTCCATCAGGCGCGTCAACCGGCGAAAATGAAGCCCTCGAATTACGCGATGACGACCCAAAACGTTTCGGCGGAAAAGGCGTTCTCAAAGCTGTTGACAACGTTAACGAAAAAATCTTTCCTGAACTCGAAGGCATGAATGTACTGGATCAGGTTGGTCTCGATCAAACTATGCTCGAACTCGACGGAACTGCTACTAAAAGCAATCTCGGTGCTAACGCTATTCTTGGTGTTTCTCTGGCTTGTGCGCATGCCGCGGCAAATTATCTCGAAATGCCTCTCTTCCGTTACATCGGCGGAGTCAACGGCAAAGTTCTTCCAGTTCCAATGATGAACATCATCAATGGCGGTTCACACTCTGACGCTCCTATCGCTTTCCAGGAATTTATGATTCGTCCTGTCGGCGCATGTTGCTTCAGCGAAGGTCTCCGCATGGGTGCTGAAGTTTTCCATAGTTTGAAAAGCATTCTCAAAGCTAAAGGTTTGAGCACTGCGGTTGGTGACGAAGGTGGTTTCGCTCCTAATTTCTCCGGTGGTACAGAAGAAGCTCTCGACAGCATCCTCGCCGCGGTTGAAAAAGCTGGTTACAAAGCTGGTTCAGATATCACAATCGCTTTAGACTGTGCTGCTTCTGAATTCTTCGAAAACGGTGTTTACAACTACGCTAAATTCGAAGGCGAAAGCGGCGTAAAACGCAATGCTACTGAACAAGCTGATTATTTAGCTGACCTCATCACTAAATACCCGATTGATTCAATCGAAGACGGTATGGATGAAAACGACTGGGACGGCTGGAAAGTCCTCACAGATAAAATCGG
>JAHOYW010000294.1 GCA_019038735.1 Victivallales bacterium
ATATGGACTGATGGAACCCGAACAGAAGCTGCCGACGGCGACTGCGAGACAAATTAATGAGATGCTTTGGCTGGTTCCGGGTGTGGCGTTCGATAATACGGGCGCGCGGCTTGGACGCGGTAAAGGTATTTATGACCGGCTGTTGGGTGATTCCAATGGTTTGTCAATTGGAGTCTTTTATGAATGTCAGAGAGCTGACAAGATTCCAGTCGGTGAACATGACCAGAGTCTGGACATGCTTGTAACAGAAAAAACGATTATAAATTTGAAACATTAAAAGGAGAATAACAAAATGGAACTAACAACGTACCTTATTGGTGCTGGAGGAATTGTCGCGGGGGTTATTACCGGGACTGTATTCCGAAAAATGCGTAAGCGTTCTGCCGGTCAACTCGCTTCAAAAATCCGCGAAGACGCCGAAAAAGAGGCAAGCCACATCCAGCGTGAAGCAAAAGTAACCGCTAAAGCGGAATTGCTAAAAATGCGTGATGATCTTGAAAGTGAGCTCAATGAACGCCGTAAAGAACAGTTCGGTATCGAAAAACGCTTAAATCAGCGTGAGGAAACTTTACAGAATAGAGCGGATTCTCTTGATGGAAAAGTTTCGGAACTTGCGCGTAAAGATAAGGATATTGATGCTTTGCGTGAACGTTTGGGCAATCGTGAAAAAGATTTACAGACAAGCATTTCAAAGCAAATCGATGAACTGGAAAGAATTGCTTTGATGGATCGCGAAAGTGCCAAAGAAATTCTTCTCGATAAACTGAAGAATGAAGTTAAAAATGAATCAGGAATCCTAGTTCGCGATGTCCTTGAAGAAGCCAAAGAAAAGGCGGAAAAAGAGTCTAGACGCATTTTGACTTACGCAATTCAGCGTTATGCTTCGGATTGTACATACGAACGTACGACCGCGACAATTCCATTGCCCGGCGATGAAATGAAAGGGCGTATTATCGGACGTGAAGGACGTAATATTCGTGCTTTGGAAGCTGCTACAGGCGTAAGTATATTGATTGATGATACTCCTGAGGCGGTAGTTATTTCTTGTTTCGATCCGATTCGCAAAGAAATTGCCCGTCAGTTGCTTGAACGCCTGATTAATGATGGACGTATTCATCCGACACGGATTGAAGATATGGTCAAAAAGATTACGAAAGAGATTGATGAAAATGTTTTTACTACTGGTGAAAATGCGGTTCTCGAAGCTGGAATTCAAGGTGTTCCTCCGCAGATTATAAAAATTCTCGGACGTTTGAAATATCGTTATAGTTTCTCTCAAAATGTTTTAAAACATTCTTTGGAAACAGCTTATTTTATGGGAATGATAGCTGCAGAACTCGGACTTGATGAACAGAAAGCCAAACGCATTGGGCTCTTTCATGACCTTGGTAAAGCTGTTGACCATGAACTAGAAGGTTCTCACGCGAAACTAGGTGCGGACATCCTGCGTAAGCATGGTGAAGCTGAAGATGTTATTCACGCGGTAGCTGCTCATCATGAAGAGATTGACTCTACAAGTGTTTATGACATTTTGATTAATGCTTGTGATACTTTAAGTGCCTCACGTCCTGGAGCCCGCAGTGTAACGACTGAATTATATCTGAAGCGTCTTGAGCAACTGGAAAGCATTGCGCATGATTTCAAAGGTGTTGAAAGTTGTTTCGCACTTCAAGCCGGTCGTGAAGTCCGTGTAGTAGTAAATCC
>JAHOYW010000012.1 GCA_019038735.1 Victivallales bacterium
TCCAAAAATCATGGCACAAAGTTTAGAGCCGTTTTTTTTCGCCAAAGCCAGACCGCGAGTCAAAAGTTCGTATGAAACCGACTTGACTTCTCCCGCTTCCTGTTCGGCTAATATCCAGATATTTTTCATAATGACCTGCCTATAAACGCCAACATCGCGTCAACAGCTTCGATTGCCTGAGTTTCGTTTTCAGCTTTGACTAATTCGCAATCGCGAATGATTTCGGGACGAAAAATTTTGACTACTCTGGTCGGAGAACCTTTGAGTCCTATCAAGCTTTTATCAAGTTTTAAAGTATCCAAATCAAAGATTGGCAAGTCTATTTCTTTAGCTTTCAGTTTGCCCCGGAAAGTCGGCAGGCGCGGTTCACCTATTTCTTTAACAACAGTAAGAACGCCCGGTAACAGCATAGATAGTTTTTCTGTCCCATCCTCAACTAAACGAGATACTTTTAATTGTCCATCCTGCAGCTTATTGATATGATTAACATAAGTTATTACTGGCAAATCCAAAGCGGCGGCCATTTCAGGACCAACCTGTCCGGTGTCACCGTCAGTGGCGCGTTCCCCACACAAAATCAGATCAAATCCACCAAGCTGTTTAAGTGCTCCGGCTAAAATATAAGACGTCGCCCAGGTATCTGATCCGGCAAAAGCACGGTCACTGATTAGAACAGCCTCATCAACGCCCATCGCGACAGCTTCTTTCAAAGCACTGACCGCCTGCGGCGGACCCATTGAAACAGCAGTAATTTGCGCATTACAGCGTTCTTTCAATTCCAGTGCGGCTTCAATGGCATAAAGGTCAAGCGGATTTATAATCGCTTGTACACCCTGTCTAATAAGCGTGCATGTTTCCGGGTCCATTTTTACGGATTTAGTTTCAGGCACCTGCTTAACGCATACAGCAATTTTCATATTTATATTTTTATTCACACTAAAAACTCATTATTTTATTATAATTTTCTCAAGTCTTGTCGGAGTTTTTTTCTTTAGCTTTTATCATCTCTATTTGTTTAACGGCTTGTTCAGCTTGTAATTTCCCTTTCTCCAAAGCTTGCACCTTTTGCTTTAATTCAAAAAGTTTTTCCTTCAAGTCAAGTATCTCAAAGCTCTCTTTATCCTTTGAATACTTGTCTTGCGCGCCTTGCCTGATTAATTCATCTATTTTTTTCACTAGAGAACTACGCTCTTTGCCAACAGCTCCCTTGAAGAACATTGTATCATTTTGGCGTTCTTCTTTTATCAATTTATTATACTGAACTATCATCGCCCTAAAACTTTTCTGCTGTCTCCTCAGTTCATTTTGCAAGTTAAGTATATCATTTTCAGATTTTAATTTAGAATCATCAAACATATTAGTGTAAGTAAAGAAAAATGCCACGACCAATGTCATCATCAAAGCGACAACAAGTAGAATCCAGCGTGCGCTTTGCTTTAAAAGCTTATTGCCATCAAGTTGATTCCGGTGCCAAATTTCCGCTGCATCATGCAATTCATGACTAAGCATGCGTTCCATCTTATCATTTTGCTGTTTAACAATCGGCAATAAAGTTTCAATGAGAGGATCATTTTCTATTACAGGTAATTCTATCTGAGCTGTTTCTATTTCATGGGCAATATCCACATTTACAGGATGTTTACAAGATAACGTCAGGAGGATTTCAGAAGCTGCTTGACCATTTTTACGCATTTTCGCTAT
>JAHOYW010000249.1 GCA_019038735.1 Victivallales bacterium
GTTCGGAATTACGGACAGCTCTTTTTTTGAACTTAATCGGCTTCGCCGAGACTTTAAATGCACATTTAAATATTTTATCAGAGAAAAATATCATCATTCACAACTAAATAAAAGATGTGTCAGGTATTACGCTTACAATAAAATGGGTAATTTATTTATAACAAATAGTTTAAATAATAATAGGTGGCTGACCCGAATTGCTTTGATCTTTGATGGTTCAGTTATAAATTTTCATATTTTATTTTTATAATTTCACTTGTTTCTGAAGATTTTTTAATAGCATCATAGAGTACCATTGTTTTATAGCTTTCGTAGATATTGGAACGAGTAGTGTTGCGTTTTTCTTTGATGGCATTGAAAAAATCAATAATTTCAGCCAAATGCCCAGTCTCGTTGCCACTGTCGCCAGCACTTGTAAAAATGGGAGGCTCGCGCCACTCAACAGGTTTACCGTTTTCAGAAGTTTTCCAGCTAGAAGAGTTATGGATAGTCATAAAATTACCGCCCTTGATGCTAATCTCCACTTCCTCTGTGGGAACCTGAAAAGATCTTCCACAGTTCAGATTCAGCGAACCAACAGCTCCATTTTTGAACTTAATGCTCACAGCATAAGCATCCATTCCTTTTGAAAAAGCAAAAACTTCATCGGCATCACCAAAAAGGTAAGCACTCAAGTCGATTATATGTACACAAAAATCAAGCAGAAACGAACGACGGTCGCTATCATTTAAATATTGTGCTGAAGCGTAATCTATGGAAAGACTATAAAGGTCATTGACGGGGAATTTAGAAATCCATTCTTTGGCATGATTATAGGCTATGTTGTAGCGTTTTTTAAAAGCAGTTGTGCACAAAATACCCGATTCTTTTGCATATTTTGCAACGTTCAGTGCCTCTGCAGCATTTGGAGCTGCCGGTTTTTCCGTATAAACCGGAATCCCCTTTGCCATCACGACTTTAGCAAGTTTGGCATGCTGATTCGGTCCAATGCAAATAATCACACCGTCCGGTTTTTCTTCATCAATCATTTGTTCAATGTCATTATAAACATTTCCACCATAGAGATTAGCGTTACGTGCAGCTTTTTCCTGCTCCAGATCACAAACTCCCACCAGTTTCCCCCCAGCAGTGGCTATGTAAGGATAAATTCTTCTACTAGAAAGATAGCCAGCACCGACAATACAAATTTTAGGATTTTCCATAATTATTCTCACTTATTACAAAGTTTGTTAATATAATTAAAAGCATCCTGAAGATACTTTAATGTGTTTGTTTTATCCTTAACTTCCATTTCTACCACATAATTTCCAGTATAAGCAATCTTTTCCATATGCTCAAAAAGTGAATGTAGATTAATTTCTCCAGTTGTAAATGGAACCGATTGCCTACCAACTTGATCTTTAATATGTATCAATGCAATTGAGTCTTCTAGCAACTCGTAACCTTGCTCCCAACTGACTCCTGCACTATAAAAATGTCCTACTTCAAGCAGCGACTTCATTCTGTTATCATCAATATTCTCGATAACTTCGCGAAAATCGCCTAGCGTTGTCACTGGAGTTCCATAATGATTTTGAATTACTGGAGTGATTCCAAATTCTGCAATTGCATTTAAAAATTCTGCACTAGCCTTGATATAAGTTGAGCGATCAGATGCCTTATAC
>JAHOYW010000061.1 GCA_019038735.1 Victivallales bacterium
CCTTCATGACGGCTTCCACAGCTTGAGAAATTACAGGACTTAGCTTTTCGGCGAAGGGCAAAAAGTCCTCAAAAAACTTATCAAATTCAATATTACCCCAACTTTTAACAGGCAAAACGCCTTCCGCGTGAAAACGCTTTTGCAATATTTCTTTGAGCTCATTCTGGTCAAAATCATTCCATTCTGGCAAATATTTTTTAATTATTGATTCAGCCAGTTTATAACGTTCCAAACCATTTTCTATTTCGAATTTCTCGCAATCCGCCAAGTCCGGCAAATCCCAAATTTTAGGATTGACCTCTAAACATTTTTGGAGAAAATATTTGGCTGGATTGGAGAAAAAATCACATAAATCATCTAAGTCTATCCGGTATAAATCTTCGGGTATTTCCTCTAATTCAACAGCCGCGAAATCAGCCGCTTTGAAGTCCTCAAAACGAAGCTGTGCCAGCTTTTTATCTTCCGCGGAATAAGAAATTAAATTATCAGCTTTAGCTTTTTTCTCTATAAAATACTTCCAACTAAAAGCCTGCAATGGATGAATCGTCGTCAAACTGTCTTTAGCCAATGAATAATGTTCAGCGAGGTAATCAAACAGTTCACACACAAGCACACTAGGCAGACGCGGTTCGTTGTCTTTCACCCCCTGCCCTACATAACTCACATAAAAACAATCCCGGGCAGAAAGCAAGGTTTCAAGAAATAAATAACGATCATCTTTTCGGGCAGAACGATCGCCTAAACGCGGTTTGTGCGCCATTAAATCAAAAGATAAATGTTTTTCTTTGCGTGGAAAACTCTTTTCATCAAGCCCCAGTAAACACACGACTCGTGCCGGAATGCTCCGCAGTGGACGAGCCTCGCAAAAAGTTATTCCGCCTCGCAAAAACCCACCGCCGACAACAGCTCTTTTGAAAAACTCGGATATCTTATCGCAAATAATATCAAAACTTATTTCGCCTTCATATTCGCTTTCCGTTACGCAGTCCAAAGTAGTTTTAACAGCTTCACGCAGTAAAGCGACTTGACGCGCGAAATCATCTGATTCAGGAAAGAAATCATCTATCACGCCGTTAAGGATTTTATCCCACCATTGAACAGAAAAGGCTTCCGGGTCTATATCGCTGTCGCTGTTTAACTGAACCCGCAGACTAAACAAATTTTCGAGAAATTCAATGAGTTTGCCAAACAGCAGAGCACTATCGCCTTCACAACAATGAAAGGGCAGGATATCTTCTTCTCCAAGCGCAAAAGTTTTTCCAATGTCCTCGTTTTCGCTGCCAAAAGCGAAACCGGCAAGGATTCTTTCAATTCCCTGCCGCCATGATTGCTCGCTAAAGTTAACGCCGACAGTTTCCTCTCTAAATTCCCCGTCTACGCCCCAGAAAATCTTTGCGTCAATAATCCATTGCCGGACTATCGCCACCAGTTTTTCATCTAAATCAAATGCCGCCGCGACTGCTGGAGTTTCCCAGATACCCATAACTTCCGAGGCTTTGAAGCGGCTGCGTGTTATCTTCAAAATATTCAGAAATGTTTCCGCTTCCAGCGACGCGCTGGCTTGACTGCGGTCGGCAAGCGTAATAAAACAACGGCGCGGATCATCGTCAGCGCGTGACTTAAAAACCGCTTCAATGTAAGGTGAATAAGTATTAATA
>JAHOYW010000085.1 GCA_019038735.1 Victivallales bacterium
TTAGAACACTTAGTCGAAGTTCTCGAAGAAGGGAAAGCCGATGCGGTTCTTGCGGCGAGTATTTTTCACTTTGGAACTTTTACCGTGCCTGAAACAAAAGAATTTTTAAAGAAACATAATATACCAGTAAGGAACTAAAAATGACTGACAAAGAGAATTTCGAGCAAGCGTGTTTAGATTATCACGAAAACCCGCTTCCCGGCAAGATTGCACTTAAAGCAACTAAAGCCTGCGAAACACAAAAAGATTTATCTATAGCCTATTCTCCAGGTGTAGCGATTCCGTGTATGGCAATCAAAGAAAATCCTCAAGATGTATGGAAATACACCGCTAAAGGAAATCTCGTTAGCGTAGTCAGCGATGGAACCGCCGTCCTCGGACTCGGCAATATCGGTCCGGAAGCCGGATTGCCGGTAATGGAAGGCAAATGTATTCTGTTCAAACGCTTTGCCGACATCGACGCTGTACCGATATGCGTCAGTGATGTATTCAAAGAAAACGGCAAAACCGACGCAAAAGCCTTGATTGAATTTACCAGAAGACTTGAACCGACATTCGGCGGAATCAACTTGGAGGACATCGCTGCTCCGGCATGTTTTGAAGTTGAGCAAGAACTTAAAAAGCTCATGAAGATACCAGTATTCCACGACGACCAGCACGGAACCGCGATTATTTCACAAGCCGCCATCATTAATGCCTTAAAAATTGTCGGCAAAAAAATCGAAGACTGTAAATTTGTTATTAACGGTGCCGGAGCGGCTGGAATTGCCTGTTGCGAATTCTACATCACCGCAGGTGCTAAACGCGAAAACTTTATCATGTGCGACTCAAAAGGCGTGATACATAATGGACGCAAGGACTTGACTCCTGAAAAAACTAATTTTGCTATTGAAACCAAAAAACGTTCTTTGGCAGAAGCAATAGAGGGATCTGATATTTTTCTCGGTCTTTCTGTTGCCGGAGCAGTCAATGCCGAAATGGTCAGAAGCATGGCTCCCGGTCCAATTATTTTTGCAATGGCAAATCCCACTCCGGAAATTTATCCAGACGAAGCACTCGCCGCTGGCGCGGCGGTAGTCGGAACCGGACGTACCGACTTCCCTAATCAAGTCAATAACGTGCTTGGTTTTCCAGGAATTTTCCGCGGAGCTTTGGATGTCCGTGCTAAAAACATCAACGAAGCAATGAAGCTTGCCGCGGCTGAAGCATTAGCTTCATTAGTCAATGAGCCAACACCTGCCGATGTGCTTGAAGTTTTAACTAAAGCATATCCTGAAGACGCGGCGGCGGGCATGTTTGAGGGTGAGGTTCCGGTCAAAAATACTTATGTCATTCCAAAACCATTTGATCCGCGAGTTGTTCCGCGGGTCGCGCATTACGTTGCTGAGGCAGCAATGAATACTAATGTCGCCATGGTAGATATAGCTGATTTAAATGCTTACGAACGCGAAGTTAGTGAACGTATTAAAGCAGCAAACGTTTAAAATCGAGATTAATTCAATTTTTTATTGTTTTTTTCATTAGCGAGCTTGAACTTACTACTTTTTAGTATATTATAAGAACTCATCGAAGAGATGATACCAGCGCCTGTAGCTCAATTGGATAGAGCGTCTGGCTACGGACCAGAAGGTTTGGGGTTCGAA
>JAHOYW010000295.1 GCA_019038735.1 Victivallales bacterium
TGCCAGAGGGAAAGCGACAAATAAGCCACCGATAGTCATACCTCCCAGCAATAAGGCCCAAATGTATCCTTTTATTCCGCAGTTGGGGCCCAAGTGTTTTACAACAATATCACGATGACACCATTTGGTTCATCACATAAATCTGCACTGGCTATAAGTCTTTTATAATTTTCAACTTTGGCAAATCATATATTTTTAGCTACACGTTCGAGAATTTTTACTAAGCAATTGTAAAAATTATCTACCGAAGCAATATTTACACGTTCTTTTGTGGAATGTAGATTTTCGATTGTGGGACCAAATGAAACCATATCTAACTTAGGATTTAATGAGCCAATTAGGGCACACTCAATTCCAGCGTGAACAGCTTTTTTGCTGATTTTTTTACCGGCTTCACGATAGACATTACAGATCAGTGAGACTATTTTCGAATTCTTGCTCGGAGCCCACGCAGGATATTCATTATCAACATAAGATAAAGCTCCAGCGCCATCAAATAAATCGCTAATTTTGTTGGTTATTTCTTCTCGGTCATCCTCACAAAAACTGCGTTGCGAAGTCTTTACTTTTAATTTATTCATAGAAGTTTTCAGTACCGCCAAGTTTGTCGAAGTTTTTACAATTCCTGGCATGCCCTTGCTCGTTGCTATAACACCATGAGGGCACTCGCTTAAAACTTGGAGAATTTTGTCAGTAAATTTATTGCTCCATACCTTAGTTGGCATACACCAACTTTCGGCAACTTCCATTATTGGGTGCTTATAATCGTGTTCTGCCCTAGCACTGGAGGAAAACATGCGTGTCGCTTCGATAAGGATTTCACTTTCGTCTTCTGGAACAGTTACTATCGCAAAAGCGCTATTCGAAATGACATTATCCACCATTCCCCCATCAAGTACAGAAATTTTTAAATCAATAACTTCCGAAACGTTTTTGAGCAAGTCAATTAATAATTTAATCGCATTGCCGCGATTTTTATCAATATCGGCACCAGAATGTCCACCAGGCAACCCAGAAACTTCTATTTTATAGGCTTTGACATCGGGGCACAACTTATCCCATTGAATCATAAAATCGCTACTCAAGCGAGCGCCCCCAGCACAACCAACGCATATTTCATCTTTATCCATAGAATCGAGATTTAATAAAATATATCCTTCTGCAAATTTTTTGCTTAATTTTTTAATTCCAACCAGACCTGTTTCTTCCTGAACGGTAAAGAGGATGCGTAAGGGACCGTGTGTAAGTTTGTCGTCAAGCATCACCATCATTGCCGCGGCAACCCCGATACCGTTGTCTGCGCCTAAGGTAGTACCATCGGCTCGAACCCATTCGTCCTCTATAATTGTTTTTATTGCATCTGTTTCAAAATTAAATTCAATATCAGAATTTTTTTGAGCCACCATATCGAGGTGGCTTTGTAGAATAACAGTCTTCGCGTTTTTATAGCCGCTTGAGGCGGGTTTTTCAACTAAAAGGTTATGCAGTTTGTCTTGGTAGGCCTTTAGTCCTGCGGCTTTGGCTTTTTTGAAAATAAAGTCAGAAAGTGCGGCTTCATTCCCCGAAGCATGTGGAATTGCGCAAATTTCAAAAAAAAGATCCCACAATTTTTGTGGTTTAAGTTTATTTGTTTGTTTGGGCA
>JAHOYW010000097.1 GCA_019038735.1 Victivallales bacterium
CGCTGCCAAAGAGTTTTGTTTTTGCTGTAAACCGAATGCTCACGTCTAAATAAATATTCAAAATCCGTCATTCTAACACCTGTTTGTTAAAGGTTGATTGTTATTCGTTATCAATGAAATAAACGTCAACCGGGACAGGGTGTCTTGTAATAATGCTATTCAGTTGTACCTTATAGCAAAAAGGATTTTAATATGCTTAAATTAGGTAAAATGAATTGTCTTGAAGTCTATCGAATGGTAGAGTTCGGGGCATATTTAGCGGATGAAGACGAAGAAGTCTTATTGCCGCGGAAATTTGTTCCAGAAGGAACAGTGGTTGGGGATAAGATTGATGTTTTCTTGTATCTGGACTCGGAAGACAGACCAGTGGCAACTACGCAAATTCCAAAAGCGATGGTCGGAGATACGGCTTTTCTTGAGGTTAAGGATACGACTGATATTGGCGCCTTTATGGACTGGGGCTTGGACAAAGACCTCTTTGTGCCGTTCAGGGAACAGAAAAACCGTATGCTTAAAGGAAAAAGTTATGCGGTCAGGTTGGTTTTTGATAAAGTCAGCGGCAGGATTTTTGCTTCAAGTCGGGTTCATGTTTTTGCTAAAAAAATGCATGAAGATAATTTCAAAGTCGGCGAACAAGTTGACATATTAGTTTGTGATGAAGATGAAATAGGCTTCAATGTATTGATTAATAATCAGTATATGGGAATGCTTTACAAAAATGAAATTCACAGTCCAGTTAAATTGGGCGATAAACTTACAGCGTATATTTTAAAGTTGCGTGATGACAAAAAAATAGATATAAGTTTACGTAAACCCGGATTTTTCGGAATCATTAAGGAAAAACCTTTAATTCTCCAAAAACTCGAGGAAGCCGGAGGTTTTCTAGCTTTTAACTCCAAGTCCTCGCCTAAGGAAATAGAAGATAACTTCCACATAAGCAAACGCGTTTTCAAGCAGGCAGTCAGCAATCTCTACAAAGAACGCCGAATCACAATCACCGACGATGGAATAAAATTAAATAAGTAATAAATTGAACACTGAATGCCTAAGATCAAATGTTCGCATTTTTTTAAATATCTTCGCCTATTTCTGCGAGGCTATGTTTATTTCCTGTTCCAGACTACCGGATTGATTGTAAATTATTCTGGTCGCTAATTCTACCGAAGCAATTGCTTTTTTGTATTCAGCAGGGAGGCGTTCAATACGGTTTTTGTATTTTTTCGTGAATAAACTTGGCAGGTGGTCTAAAATAACTTGTTTATCAAGCATTTCAGGGTGCTTGCTCAAAAACTCTGAAACAGCCTCGTTTTTATCGTTAATCCTGCGACTGAGAACCTCGGTCAAGCCGGTCATGTGGCAAATTGATGTTTTGTAATTCGCGAATAACCATTCAGCTTCACTTGCCGCGTAATTTTTCAACTTGAGCATGATTTCTTTAACTAATTCCTGTTTTTCAGCCTTGAATTCATCTTTATCCAGCATTATGCCGGACATAATCTCATAAGACGAAGTAATGACACCGCATTTATTGGCGGAAGCATCTTTGACGATCAAAATTCCGGCATCCTGTAATTTTGCGCGAGCTTCCGGCGTGATAAAACTATTCGCGCCCTCAACGATAGCTTTGGAGCTGTTTAGACC
>JAHOYW010000353.1 GCA_019038735.1 Victivallales bacterium
CTTCGTTTACTTTGGAAAAACTCAAAGTATTATCAATCTCTCCAAACCGTGTTATGGCATCAAAATCTTTGTCGTCTTTTTTATTCATAATTTCATAGCTTTATTAAAAGAACATTTATTATACTTTAAAGCCTAAATTAATTATTTTAATCTTTTCATTCTATATAAATTCTTTAATTGGTAATTTATTTTTGCTACAGCCCCGGCAAAAGCAGTATAATATTGCTCTCCAGAAGCTTTAATCAGAGGTATTTTAACAACATCTTTTACATCAAAATCATCAGAAAACACAAAACATTTAACTCGTTGCTGACGACCCGCACTGAAATTCTCAATTTCTATAGCGACACCAACAAACATACCTTGCTTAGTCATTATAAAATCGCCGATCTCCACTTTTAGTTCCGGCTCGTTCTTGCGTACAGAATTACGGATATACAGATAATTATCACCCCTTTTCAATCCCAATGAACAACGCCCATCCAAGCTGCTTGAGTCTTCTCCAAAGGTCTTATATTTAAACAGGATCAGATTTTGCAGACCGCGTCTTCTTAAATTGTCATAAGTCAATAATTCTACATATTCATCCTTAACGGTCGGTACTTCCAGTATGCAGACACGATTATCTCGAGTCAAAGATAATAAGGGAGTTTTAACCCTGACCCTGCTTTTACCACCTTTCGGCTTGGCAACTGTATAGTTTAATTTGTTAATTCTGGAAGATTTTGTAATTATCTCTCTCATACCGCTAAGCAAGTCGAGAGATGAAACCAAATAGCTCTTGCCGGAAATCATAACCTTCGGCAGATAAAACGCTCCAGTCTTTTCATAATTCACCAGAAAACGTCTTTCTTCAATGTCCATTTCCAGTAACACCGCAGCCTGCGAGTATTTTTCTAAAGCATCATTCTGGAGACCTTGAACCGCATCACCCAATGACTCTTTAATACTCCGTAAAGCGATTTGCGTAGCTCGCTCTTTGGTGGATATCTTCATGAGTTGTTCGGCTACATTCTTTGCTTGCTTCTTAGACAGATTCAACTCGCTCTGCGTTTTAGACAAATCTCCAACGGCATTCTTTAAAATATTCTGTAAACTGATGATTTTTTTCTTGGCTTCTTTCAATTCAAGCTCATTGACCGCCGTATCTCGCTGAATTATTCTCAAACTGCTCCGCTTTTCAGCAAGTTCCTTTTCCGTCGCGCTAAGACGTCCGCGAGCATAGGTTAAATCCATAAGCGTGGCTTTTGCCTGACCTTTAGTTGTATCCAATTTGGACTTAGTTTCTTTTAAACTTCCCTTGACTGAGCCTAAAACGGACTTGGTCTGTTGTAGTTTGTCTGAAACTTTTTTCAAGCGCTGAGTGTGTTCATCAAGTAGGGTTTTCTTTTCCGTCAACTCATCATCACGCCGCATTACATCCTGACGCAAAGTGGACATACTGTCACTAAGTTCTTTATTTCTTGACTGTTCATATTGCAGAGCAATTTTCGCTTCCGACATTTCCGTCATGACTTTCAAACGCCTGAGACTTTCTTTTTCGAGACGACGCAAAAGTTTTTCTTTGGACAGTTTACCTATCTCTCCACTGCGTCTTTTCAACTTGGCTTCCAGATAATTTAAGCGGCTTTGAACTTTA
>JAHOYW010000110.1 GCA_019038735.1 Victivallales bacterium
TGTAGTGGTTGGCGGAATTGAGACAATTTTATAGGTGCATTTTCTCTTTGAAAATAATCTTCGGAAATGTATATTAAATTTTCCGAAACCAACATGGAGAAAACAACCATGAAGAAAAGTTACACCGCAGGTTTTAAAAGCAGAGTCGCCATCGAAGCTATTAAAGGCGAAAAAACGCTGGCAGAGTTAGCAAGTATTTATCAGGTACACATCAGCCAGATTCGGCAATGGAAATCTAAAGCGATGGAAGCTCTTCCCAGAGTTTTTGAAAGCAAAAAAGAGAAACGTCAACAAGAACAAGAAATCGGAATTGATGACGTTTACAAACGAGTTGGTCAGCTCGAAGTAGAGAACGATTTTCTAAAAAAAAAGTACCGCCAGTTCGGGATAGAATTAAAATGATCTCTCCCGATTATAAAGCTTTGAGCATTACTCGCCAATGCAAATTGTTGGATGTTTCTAGGTCAAGTTATTATAGAAAAGATTCCAAAAGCCCTCGTCGCAATGCAATTGAGCAATGGGTATTAGAAGTCTTTTGGGAATATCCAGCTTATGGTTCAAGGCGGATAAGCAAGATGCTTAAACGGAAAGGTTTTCATGTTGGACGTGGAGCGGTTAGAGCCGCAATGAAACGTCTTGGAATAGAGGCTATATTCCCAAAACGTAATCTAAGCATTCCAAATAAACAGCATAAAAAATATCCCTATTTATTACGAAATGTTACTCTCGAATACACAAATCATGTTTGGGCTACAGATATTACTTATATCAAAGTTAACGGTGCGTTTGTATATTTGACAGCAATACTTGATCTTTTTAGCCGTAAGGTCTTAGCATGGACGCTATCGAACACCCTGGACGTGCAGTTTTGCTTAGCAGCACTAAATGAAGCATTCGCTCTACATGGAACACCAGAGATTTTCAATACTGATCAGGGAAGTCAATATACTAGCGATAAGCACGTTCAGGCATTGCTGAACAAAGGAGTAAAAGTGAGCATGGATGGCAAAGGCAGGGCTACTGATAATGCACAGGTTGAACGCCTTTGGCGCACAGTTAAATATGAGGATATTTTCATTCGAGATTATTCCAGTGTAAAAGAGTTGCGAGCAGGCTTAAACAAGTTCTTTCGCTATTATAATGCAAAAAGAATTCATCAATCGCTTGACTATGCTACCCCTGATGAAGTATATTACCAAATAACGGCGGCTGAAAATGCCGCATAAGCATGAGAATAATACACCAATAAAGCCTTTTTTATTGTAGAGGCAAAGCCGACCAGTGCCATATTATCACCGTTGACGACTTGGAGATTTCCATAATATCCAAAGATGATCTAATCAAAAACAAAAAAGCATCAGGTCGATACAGAGATTTAGCAGATGTAGAATTTCTTGAGGATGAGATATAACAAGATATGGAATATAGCAAAGGATGACTGGAAATAGATTGAGTTTACAGTCAGTCTTGCTGTTCTTATACCAATTTGCAATCTAAGAGATAGTATCTTCGATGCGATGATTTTTGGAGGGCGAGACTCCGTCGAGCCGAGCATTAGCGATATTTGCGGCTCGACGGAGTCTCGCCCTTGTACATTACCATTATTGCTTTTCACGATTAATCTTGTTGGCA
>JAHOYW010000319.1 GCA_019038735.1 Victivallales bacterium
GAGTTTGACTGATTCAAAATTCTTCAGCTTAGCACTTTTAATGAACTTGATTACAGCTTGATGTTCTAATGATTTATCAGCTACGAAAGCAACATCACGTGTGGTCGCTGGATACTGCGGCACTGGATTGAAATAGAGTGAATTATCTTTCGCCTGGGCGGTGAAAATCTCGGAAACTTCTATTTGAGCCGCGAAAATCGGATATTCAGAGCGAAAACCTTTAGTGAATCTAGAAGCCAGTAAACCAAAATGTCCGGCGATTTTACCATTGAACAGCAGAGCCGCTCCTTGACCTGGCGAAAAACGTTCGTCGCTGACTTTCTCGAAGCTGTAGTTGACAATGCCGCAAACTTCCAGTAGGCTCTCGATTAAACCTTTAATATCATAGAAATCATATTGATTTTTTAAAGCATCTGAAAAAAGTTCAGGACTTTTTTGACCGCTCAACATTATGCAGACTTCTGTGCGTTCCTCCGCGAACATCTTTTGATTAGCGCAGAAAACATTGCCTAACTCAAATAATTTAAAATTTAAATTCTTGCGTGAAATATTGCGTTCGACCGTTTCGAGCATTTCTCCAAACAGGGAAGGGCGCATACATGCTAGTTCCAAACTCAGTGGATTGCTGATGCTGACAAGATCGTCCAAAGTGAAACGACTGTCGCTGAGAGCGGATTTTTCACTGACCATGCTGTAATGCATGCATTCGTACAAACCCAGTCCGATAATCTGATCGCGAAGTGTTTCGTATGCCAGATAAGCGTCCTTAGCAATTGGCGCGACAGTTTTGCTGCGAACCGGAATAATTGGGATTTTATCCAAACCATTGATACGCGCGACTTCTTCGGCGAGGTCTGCTTCACGAGTGAGATCCAGACGGTATAAAGGCGGAACGACAGTGCATTTTTCAGCATCAACAGCACTGACATTCAAACCGAGCTTTTCAAAAATATTAATGATTTTTTCGTTTGTAATATCTATGCCGATAAGTTTTCGCAAGCGTTCAAAACGACAGATTATTGCTTCCATTTCAGGAACTTCACCCTGAGAATCGACTAAAGCACTAACGAGTTCGCCGCCGGTTAATTCGAGGATTAATTGTGTCGCGCGGGCACTGGCGTGCTCCACCATACTCCAGTCGCAACCACGTTCAAAACGATAGGATGAGTCGGAAGTGATTCCCAACTCGCGTGAAGTAGCACGGATGTTTGAAGAGAAGAATGCCGCACTTTCGAGCAGGATATTTGTCGTATTTTTATTTATTCCAGAGTCTGCTCCACCCATAACGCCAGCGAGCGCGACGGGTTTTTCAGCATCAGCAATCACCAGATGATGATTTTTTAGTTCAAGTTTACTGTCGTCAAGCATAGTCATTTTTTCGCCATCAGCGGCGCGGCGTATGATGACACGATTTTCAGCGAGCAGATCGAGGTCGAAAGTATGGAGTGGATGTCCAAGTTCATGGAGAACGAAATTAGTAACATCAACAACATTATTAATCGGACGCAAACCAATGCTGAATAAACGTTCCTGCAGCCACTCCGGGCTTTCGGCAATTTTTGCGTTGCGGATAATTCTAGCGGTATAGCGGGGACATAATTCTTTGTCCTCTACTTTTATGAGATTGTCAGT
>JAHOYW010000127.1 GCA_019038735.1 Victivallales bacterium
CTAATATTGAACTTCAAAGAAAAAAAGGAATTAGACTTAAAGCTTACAAGTAGAGAAAAACTTAAAGTAAAGGTAAAAATACCTGAAACAATTTCAATAAATAAAATATCTGATACAGTTATTCCATATTTACTTGCCGTAAAAGATAAAAACTATAAAGGAAATCTAGATATCAGGGCATTTGCAATAAAAAAGGCATCTGGTAAAATTAAGATAGATGGTGATCTTAGCGACTGGAAAAATATTCCCTTTATCAAAATAAAAAACCGGACAAGTCAGATAAACAAACTATCTATTGGGGGAAATAAGGAATATATAAAAGGGAAAATAGGATATTCTGGTGATTTCGAAGCTGAATTTAAAACAGCTTGGGATAAGGACTTTTTATATTTGGCGGTAAGAGTCCATGACGATAAATTTGTACATGAGAAATATGAAAAGAATCCATCTCAAAGATGGCATAATGATAGTTTGCAGATTTATATTGATACACTAGGTAACGGTAAAGGTAAGCTGACAAAACGCATAGATGATGATGATTACAATTATGATTTCTTTGCAGAAGTTAAAAGTGGAACAGCGCTCGCATATCGCAGGTCTATGCCAAACATGCAATTAGCAGGTGGTATATTCGCACCAAAATCAGGTGTTTTTGAACCAAAAATAAAGACAGCTTTTAAACTTACAAAAGATGGATATTTATACGAAATTGCTATCCCAATACTCGTAATTGAGCCTCTAAAACTTAAAAAAGGAACAGTTTTTGGTTTTGGTATATATTTAAATGACCGGGATGGGAAATATGTTAAAGGCGGTCTTACTTTGACACCAGCAGGGACCGGTTGTCATATGAATCCGCATCTCTGGCCAAGTGCCATACTGACAGACTAGATGCAATGTCATTTATTGACTTATTATAGCATGACAAGTCAGAATAGGCTAACGTTTTGCAAAAACTAGTGCAATTTTGAGCTTAGATTGACAAAATAGACGAGGAATCATAATCCACGTGTCCGGGGTTCGAATCCCTGAGCCGCTACCAATTCCTTTATTTCTCTTCCCTATCTACTTGCTTCTGGGATGTATTTTGGCAATTTTTTGTCTGCGAAAAGCGGCTCTAATCTAGCAAAACGTTGACGACCATCGATTATTGGTACACTTGGCCAGTCTTCGCCAATTAAAGGACGCACATAGTCAAGAAATTCATCTGTTACGTCGCTTTTGCACTTACTAATCCATTCTTGTGGGAAAAAGCGCTCTGAATTCGCTACTTCTGATAAAGGAACTTTATCGTAACGCACCGAATAAATCATGCCTGGGTTACGTAAAATCGTCGACATAAATCCGCCTTCGCCATTTGCCGCTAATTCTACCGCCTTTTGACCCGCGCGATAAGCTTCGTCTAAATCAACAATAGAAGCATAAATTGCTGTTGAACGCTGATCTGTACCAAAAGTTTGACCACGAGCCGCTCCTTTGGCAGGAATACCATGCTTGTTAAGATAATTTATTAAAGCTTGTTGAACCGTCGTTTCACTCGCTCCAAACTGAGCATGTCCAAAACTATCTTTATTAAAGCCTAAATCGCCAACATCACAACCCTCTGAA
>JAHOYW010000304.1 GCA_019038735.1 Victivallales bacterium
GCTATTTTTGAGCAATTATCAAAGCAGGCAAATCCAGATGTATCTAAGGTTCGTGATATTATTGATAAGTCTTTGAGCATGAATACGCTTTCGGCTGCTGAAACAGCTACTTTATTGAATGTTAATGACCCCGAACTACTTAGTGAAATGGGGGAGGCTGGTTTAAAAGCGAAAAAATTTGTTTATGATAATCGGATTGTTACTTTTGCGCCGCTTTATATGAGTAATCTTTGTGTCAATGCTTGTTTGTATTGTGGTTTTCGCAAGGAAAACAAGGAGGAAATAAGGCGCAAATTGAGTACCGAGGAAGTCAGGCGTGAAACGGAGGTTTTGGCTGGTAAAATAGGGCATAAACGTTTGATTGCGGTTTATGGAGAACATCCTAGCACATCAACTGATTATATAGCTGAAACGCTTAAAACAATATATGATGTACAAGTACCTGTCAGGCACGGAATGGGAGCAATTCGCAGGGTCAATGTGAATGCGGCACCGCTTCCAATTGAAGATTTAGAAGTTTTGCATAAAGTTGGTATTGGAACTTTTCAGGTTTTTCAGGAATCTTATCATCATGATTTGTATTCAAAAATACATCCTGATAATTCGGTAAAAAGCAATTATCGCTGGCGTTTATATAGCATGCACCGTGCGATGGAAGCTGGAGTTGACGATGTTGGTTTGGGAGCGCTTTTTGGGCTTGGTGACTGGCGTTTTGAAGTAATGGGGCTTGTCGCTCACGCAAGGGATTTAGAAGCCAAATTTAATGTTGGACCGCATACAATTTCTTTTCCTAGAATTGAACAAGCATGTAATGCTCCTTTAGCTACTGGCGCCGGCTCGAGAGTATCGGATGCGGACTTTTTGAAATTGGTGACAGTTCTACGGTTGGCAGTGCCATATACGGGAATGATTGTGACCGCTCGTGAAAGCAAAAGTATGCGTGATAAATGTATTCCTTTAGGTTGTACGCAAGCCGATGCCTCCTCGAAAATTGGTATAGGGTCTTATCATGATTCCGTAGATGAACAGCAATCTAATAAGCAACAATTTATGCTTGGTGATACTCGAAGTTTGGAAGAATTGATTAGAGATTTAGCAACAGATGGAATTATCTGTTCATTTTGCACCGCGGCTTATCGTTGCGGACGTACGGGTGGATGCATTATGGATATGTTGAAAACTGGTAAGGAAGGAAAATTTTGCAAAGTCAATGCGGTACTTACATTTAGAGAATGGCTTGATGATTTTGCTTCAGCAGAAACGCTTGAGATATGTCGACCAGTATTGAATAGTGAAATAGAAAAAATCCGTACGACCTTAAAACCAGCATTTTTCAAAGAATTTATAGCTTATTACCGTCGCATTGAAAGCGGCGAACGCGATCTTTATTTTTAAATTACTTTTCTACAATGGAAGCGACATTTCTGCCGTAATGTAGGTTGAAAATGTATTTAGTTTTGGATTTTGCCGAGGGGGCTTTTGCATTTAGCCATAAATCTCCAGCGTTAAAGCTACAATCAAAAACTATACAGCGTTTTATTTTAATATTTGTTTCTATGTCAGCTCTATGCAAAATGATTTTTCCTTTAGTTGTTGGGGAGTAT
>JAHOYW010000052.1 GCA_019038735.1 Victivallales bacterium
GCTTTTTCAAGTAAGTCTTTGTGGGTTCCGGATTCTACTATTTTGCCGTTTTTGATACAGTGAATATAATCAGCGTTGCGGACTGTTGATAAACGGTGCGCTATGATGATGGTCGTTCTGCCTTCGCATAATTTTTCCATTGACTGCTGGATCAATAACTCGGATTCGTTATCAAGCGATGATGTGGCTTCGTCGAAAATTAAGACTTTTGGATTTTTCAGAAATAGCCGGGCAATCGAGATTCGTTGTTTTTGCCCGCCCGAAAGCTTGACACCCTGTTCGCCAACTTCGGAATTGAACTGCTCAGGTAAAGTCATTATGAAATCATAGATATTCGCGTTTTTGGCTGCCTGTATGAGATCTTCTTCGGTCGCGTCAGAATTGCCGAACAAAATGTTTTCGCTGATCGTGGCATCAAACAAGAATGGCGTTTGCTGAACCACTCCGATATTCGCTCGAAGACACTCCTGTTTTAAATCCATTATGTTCTTGCCGTCAAGCATGACGGAGCCCTTATTGACCTCATAGAAACGCGGAATCAATGCTGCTATAGTTGATTTACCCGCCCCGGATTCGCCAACTAAAGCAACAACTTTGCCGGCATCGACTTTTAAGTTGATATCACTAAGAACCCATTGCTGTTTTTCTCCCGGGTCGTCGTAGTTAAAATATACATTTTTTAATTCGATATCTCCGGCAATATTTTTTATATCTAAAGTTGTTTCCTTGTCCTCAATATCCGGCTCTTCCTCCATTACTTCACGAAATCTTTCAAAAGCGGTAAGCCCCTGTTGAAACTGTTCCGCAAAGCCAACCATTCTTAGAATCGGCATAATAATATAACGCGAATACAGCAAAAACATCAAGAGTTGAGCAAATGTCGCCATATCGTAATACATTAAAACTGCCCCGGAACCAACAAATAACGCAGAATAACCTTGCAGTAAAAATTTTATCCCCGAATGAAAACCAGCCAATGCTCCAAAAGCATTTTCGCGCGCGCTTGTGAATCTTTGATTTACGAGATGAAATTTTTCTATTTCATCAAGCTCATTCGTGTATGATTTTACCTCGCGAATACCCTGAATGGAGTTTTCAACCCGGCTGTTAACATCAGCTATCGTTTTACGGACTTCCCGAAAACTCGCTTTCATTCTTCGTTGGAAAATCGCTCCCCAAAAAACAATGAAAGGCAATGGAATAAAAGTTATCACGGCAAGTAAAGGATTAACCCAAAACATTATTATAAAGCCACCAATAATCGTGACTATTGAGATCAACAGATCTTCAGGACAATGGTGGGCACTTTCAGCAATCATAGTCAGATCACTGGAAATACGGGACATTATGTGTCCGGTCTTGGTTCTATCAAAATAACTGAAAGAAAGTTTTTGCAGATGCGCGAACATATCCTTACGCATGTCCGCCTCTATACGGACTCCAAGCACATGCCCCCACTTCATATTTATATAATCACATACAGCCTGCACGACTATAAGCAGGCACCAGGCGCCCATGCTTATATAAATCATTTCCAGCTCTCGCCCTTGCACATATACATGGAAAACTTTGTAGGCAATAGCGGGAATTATTATACCG
>JAHOYW010000248.1 GCA_019038735.1 Victivallales bacterium
ACACAAAACGCTCCGGCCTCCTGTAATGCTTTGGCATCAGCTAAAAGTTTTTTCGCTCCCTCAGGAGTTTTTCCGGCGATTTTGTAACCGCCTGTCGCGAGTAGCTGCTGGGGTAATAATCCGATATGTCCGACTACCGGTATTCCGGCGGCGACTAAACGTTCGACTACCGCGACCGCGTAAGTTCCGCCTTCGAGTTTTACCGCGTCGCAATTAGCTTCTTTTATATAACGTCCGGCATTTTTCAATGCTTCGGCACAGGATATTTGATAAGACATGAACGGCATGTCGCCGACAATAAAAGCCTTAGGCGCGCCACGCCGGGCGGCTTTGCAATGATGTAGTGATTCATCCATGGTCAAAGGCAAAGTATTTTCATAACCGAGTACAGTCATCGCCATTGAATCGCCGATTAATAAGAAATCCACACCGGCATCGTTAGCTAATTTAGCTGTAGGGGCATCGTAAGCAGTAACGGCAACTATTTTTTCGCCGTCCTGTTTCATTTTTCGAAAACTGCAAACAGTTTTTTTCTTTTTTGTAGTCATGACATTATATCCATTAATGTATTATTACTGTCTGTCAATCTACTTGTTCAATGTTTTTTTTCAAATAGGTTTTACAAATAAAGCTAAGTGTAGTATCTTTTATATAGCATTTAGCTGATAATTATCATAAAAAAAGAGTGAAATATGAAGAATAGAAAGAAATTACATAAACACAAAGAAATAAATAAGAATCGAAAACACCGCAAAGCCGCCTTTAAAAAGAAAAAAGAATTGATACGCGGAAAAATCACCCTCACTGCCAGCGGGCTGGGATTTGTAACGCCACTGGATGCCGATCCTGACGCGGAAAAAGTTCAAGATGTATTTATTCCACCACAATTTATTAATTCGGCGATGAATGATGATATTGTCGAAGTTGAAATACTCCCTGATCGGGATAAATTCCCGACAAGTGCTGACCGTGGTCCGGCTGGAAGAGTCCAGAATATTATAGACCGCGCCAGAAATACGGTCGTTGGTGAGATTATTGCCGGACATAAAGTGCGCGCGCTGAACAAACGCATCAGTGAAGAAATTCAAATTTCAGGAAGCCTGAACGGCGCGAAACGCGGCGAATGGGTCGAAGTGAAACTTTTGCATAATGAATACGCCAAGACAAATGTTCTGCATAAAGGCACAATTATTGATCGTGTTGGTCATGCCGGTTCGGTAAAAGGCGACCTTGACGCGATATGCAAAGAGTTTGATTTATCGTCGCCATATACGGAAGAGGAAAATAATGAAGCCGGACAACTTCAGCCGCGCTCTATAAAACGTGTAGATCTGCGTGATAGAACTACCGCGACTATTGACCCTTTTGACGCTAAAGATTTTGACGATGCGATATCTATTACTCAGACAGATAATGAAGCTGAACTGGAACTTGGTGTTCATATTGCCGATGTTGCCACTTGGATAGCTCCGGGCTCTAAATGGGATAAAGCTGCCTACGAACGTTCTTTTACCTCCTATCTGCCGGGCAGAACCCTGCCGATGTTGCCTAAAAGCCTGACTGCCGCGATCAGCTTGACTGCTGACAGTGATTCTATGG
>JAHOYW010000029.1 GCA_019038735.1 Victivallales bacterium
GCAGAGAAAAAATGATCTAAGTCATTGTAAAGAAATAACCTCCTGATAGCATAGAGTCATTCGCTTTATAACCCTTAAATGCCAAAAGGAGGTTATTATGAGTAATGAAACTATTATCAGAAGGAAGCAGTATAGTCAACTTGTTAAAGAAATTCGTGCAGGGTAACCGCATTTGGTTTTTTTTATGGGTTTAACCGGGCGAGATTAAATTGCATTAAGAAAACAGTATGTTATAACGCACTGAAATAATAAAAAATATCTAGACTTTCGGCTTAAAATATGCTAGTACTTGAAATTATTAATAAATTTCAAGGAGGCCGGCATGATAAAAGATGAAAGTCAGTCCATTACAAGGTATTTTTCTAATCTTTCAGATCCAAGAAGAGATAATAAGCGGCACAAGCTCATTGATATCATCACGATCGCGATATGTGGTGTTATCTGTAATGCTGACAGCTTTGAACACATTGCTGAATTTGGACGGGCAAAGTATGAATGGCTTAAGGGGTTACTGGAGCTTCCCCATGGCATTCCATCGGCAGATACGTTTGAACGGGTATTTTCAAGAATTGATCCCGAAGAATTTAAAAGCTGCTTTATGGAATGGATACAAACCATCAGCCGGCTGACAAAGGGTGACGTCGTTGCGGTAGACGGCAAGACGCTTCGGCGATCACATGATAAAAGCAATGGAAAATCAGCCATCCATATGGTCAGTGCCTGGGCATGTGCCAATGGCCTTGTTATGGGTCAGATCAAAACAAGGGAAAAATCCAATGAAATTACTGCAATTCCACAGTTATTAAAGATGCTTGAAATCGAGGGATGTATTATCACCATTGATGCAATGGGGTGTCAGAAGTATATTGCCGAAACTATTATTGATAAAAATGCAGACTATGTTTTTTCTTTAAAAGGAAATCAGAGCAATTTACATGACGATGTCAGATTGTTTTTTCAAATCCAAAAAGAGAGCAATTTTAAAGACGAATTGTTTGATTATTACGAAAGCGTTGATGCTGATCATGGAAAGATTGAGATTCGTAAATACTGGACAACATCAGATATAAGCTGGCTTCAAGGAAAAGAAAACTGGAAAAATCTGGAAACGATTTGTATGGTTGAGCGTGAACGGCAGTTCGAGGATAAAACTGAAAGAGAGATCAGTTATTACATGGGCAGTATTGAAAACAATGCTGAAAAATTTGGTAAGGCCGTTCGAAGCCACTGGGCCATCGAGAATAGCCTTCATTGGGTGTTGGATGTATCATTCCGCGAAGATGAGAGTAGAATACGAAAGGGTAATGCCCCGGAAAACTTTGCGGTGCTCAGGCATATTGCATTGAACATGATAAAAAGGGAAACCTCGCTTAAAAAGAGCATTAAATCCAGACGGCTCAGGGCCGGATGGGATAACGATTACTTATTGAAGGTCCTGGTAGGGTGATTTCCAAATGCGGTTACCCTGCTGTGAATGCTTCATGATTACAAAATTTGCACGCCTTGAATTTGAACTTTTTACAAACCCGTCTAAATACAGACCTCGTAATTTATTTACGAAAAATAGCTGCAAACCGTTAAATAGCAACACA
>JAHOYW010000300.1 GCA_019038735.1 Victivallales bacterium
TCGTGAGGACACTCGCCCTCCAGAAAATACATAGTGCGGCGAGATATGTAAAATGGGCTATCCTGAAAAATAAATTTTCACCCTAAAAATAAGATAAAAACAGCTTGAGTTTATAAATTATGGGATGATAGTGATTTTTTATATTTTTCTAAACCAGAAAGATTAATAATTTCAGCAATAAACAATTCATGGTAATCACGGTCAGGATAACATGCTTTAATAATTTTCTTGTCCAAAAAATTCTTAGCTTTGATATTGTCGTTATATAACTTGCGACATTCAATTATCAATTCAGCTTCATCAAAGCCCGGAGCGTCAACTTTTTGACTTTCAATCGGAGTCAAAGCACATTCCTGAATTTTATTAAATTCAGCACCGGACTTAGTACCGCAGAAATCCAAAATATCTTTCTTGTCCTCCGGCAAAGCGCAAAGAGTAAAAGTATCATATTTTTCAATAAACTGCAAAGTATGACGTTGCGGGCGCACCGCGATCATAATCACCGGCTTAGCCCATATAACCCCGAATAATCCCCATGAAACAGTCATCGGATTACATTCTCCATCACAGATACTCCCACCGCTAAGCAGCAGCCATTTATCTAAGAGTTCAAACACATCCGAATTAAATTCTTTCACATCAATATCAATACGTTCCATAAAAACTCCGTTTTTATATATATTTTTGCCGGCTTTCTTCGTTGTGGAAACAGGCGGATTGGCGTTTTTCTCCTGAAATCTCCTCTAATTTCGGGGTCTGCTGTTTGCATATATCTGTTGCTAAGGGGCAACGGGGATGAAAGGCACAGCCGGATGGTGGATTTATTGGTGATGGTACGTCGCCTTCTAAAATTATTCTTTTGCGTTTGCCGTCCTGGTCGATTGTCGGGATCGCCGACAGTAATGCCTGCGTATAAGGATGAACCGGAGAGGCACAAATGTCTTTTGCCGGACCGGACTCAACAATTTTGCCTAAATACATGACTAGAATATTTTCACTAATATGCTCAACTACCGCTAAATCATGAGCTATAAACAAAAACGCGGTGCCGGTTTTTTTTTGTATCTTTATTAAAAGGTTGATTATTTGTGCCTGAACACTCACGTCTAAAGCTGAAACAGGTTCATCCGCGATAATTATTTCCGGCTCTACCGCCAAAGCTCTGGCAATACCAATTCTTTGCCGCTGACCGCCACTGAACTGATGTGGATAACGATACATAATATCCGCTTCCAAACCCACCATATCCAAAAGTTCCGCAACCCGCTCAACTCGCTGTTTTTTATCAAAATCAGTATGCAACTGCAAAACTTCGTCAATCGCGGAAAATATCGACATTCGTGAATTCAATGAACCATAAGGGTCTTGAAAAATCATTTGAAAATTTTTCCGCGCCTTGCGAAGCTCTTTGCCTTTGAGTTTGCTCAGGTCTGCGCCATTGATGGTAAAATAGCCACCGCAGGGATTTTCCAGTTTGACCAAAGCCCGCCCGAGTGTGCTTTTTCCGCAACCGCTTTCGCCTACCAGCCCTACAGTCTTAGAAGCTTCAATCTTGAAACTGACACCATCGACCGCGC
>JAHOYW010000054.1 GCA_019038735.1 Victivallales bacterium
GAAAAGTATTACCATAAAGCAAACTGTAAGTATACTAATTCTTTTCACTTTTTCTGTCCCCGAAATTATTTATAAATATTTAATAGAGCTAATTGCAAAAGTCCAACGCAAACATGATTTTTAGTATTTTAGGCGAGCAGATTTTGTTTTTTGAGCGAGTGAGCATACCCGTAGGTATGTGAATGAGCTCAAAATCAAAAGATGCCGTATAAAATCAAAAATCTTTGTGGAGACTTTTGCAATTAGCTCTAAGATAAAAAGAGCTTGAGTTGAAGTTTTTATGGCTAAAGTTTTGAAATAATAATTGCAGTTTCTCCTAACATGAATTAGCTTAGTAAGATATAGAATGTAACTATTAGGATATATTTATGCAAATAATTGATCGCCAATTTATGGACAAGCTTAGTGAACAGACGAAAAGCAGTAAGCGAAAACGTGCTCATTTTAACCTTCACAAATCAATGGACGAAGCTATTCATCGCTTATGTATGGCGGCTGAGCCTGGTACATATGTTCGACCCCACAGGCATCTTTCTGGGGATAAGTGGGAGTTGTTTACTATTTTGCGTGGGCAAATTGTCGTTTTGATATTTGATGAAAAAGGTTATGTAGTCAAACGTGTTGAATTGACCGCTGGTGGCGATATAGGTTCGATAGAAATACCAGCTAGCTCATGGCATACTTTTGCTTGTCTGGAAAGTGATTCGATAATATTAGAAGTTAAAAGTGGTCCATACATGCGTCCAGTTGAAGGAGATTGGTTAGCGGGAACGCCTGAGGAAGGGAAAAAGGGAGCTAAAGAATTAGAACAATTTTATCAAAAAGCTCAAGTAGGAGATAAACTTAAATCATAATCATTTAGCTATTGGATAAAAATATGAATAAAAAAACAGAAAAAAAGATAGAAGAAAAAGGAAAGCCTGAGAATATAGAAAATAATAAATCCGTAATTGAAGCGGTTCACGCTTTTGTAAGCAAAAACTTCAAGGATAAAGAAACTGCGCTCGCCACAATTCGCAAGTTTATGAAAGATAACTTCAAGGACAGGGAAACTGCACTTGCAACAATTCGCAAGTTTATGCGAGAAAATTTTAAGACCAAAAAAGCTGAAATGATGGCTATTCGCACGGCATTGTGTGTCGGTGTTTTGGTTTTTGCGCTTTTGGTTTATGGGCTTTTTGCCTTACTAAGACAATCTCCTAAAGCTCGCCCAACTTCCGAACTAACTAAAGTCCTTCGGGCCATTCCAGTTAAACTTGGTGATATAAAAATAAACCTTTTTGGTTATGGTACAGTTGAGCCTATTCAAGAAGTAACTTTGAGTTCTGAATTAAGAGGTCGAATTACTATGAAGAACATTGATTTGAAAGAGGGGCAATTAGTTAAAAAAGGTCAGATTTTAGCTAAGATTGATACGGTTGATTATGTGATTGCGTTGCGAAAGGCTATGGCAGAAGTTGCACAGCTTCGGGGGGAATTAGCCCAGATAAATCAATATATTAAGGATTGGACTGCCGAAATTGAGAAAGAGAGGAAAATTCTGCTTTTGTGTATTAGTGACTATAAGCG
>JAHOYW010000374.1 GCA_019038735.1 Victivallales bacterium
AGTTTGCGATAAAAAATTGGAAGTTTCGCGCGCTATGTGTTTAAGCGCGTCGTTTTTGTCACACGAGCTTAATGAAAAAGCTGTCGCGGTATTGACTACAAGTGGTGAGACTGTACGCATTTTATCTAAATATCGACCTGAAACAATGATTTACGCAGCGACATATTCCGAAAAGACTTATCAGCGTATGGCGGCTTATAATAAAGTTGTGCCACTTTTACTCGACGGCGAACATCCGACAAGTACAGATGAGGCACAAAAATCTTTAGATTTACTAAAATCTTTATTGCTGAAGCATAAAATAGTTAAAGCAGGAGAGATTTTTATTTGTCTAACTGGCTTAAAAGCCAATGACGGCAGTTGGCATTTAAACTCATTACATACAGTAAAAATGTAAAAGTAGTCGCAAGTGCAGCCTGCACTGCGACAAATATCTTTGACAGTTTACAAGATTATAGCCCGAATGAATAATTATGTGCCGTAGCAAGGCTGCTCCTGGCACTACTAAAAAAAAGGATTTTGCAATGGAAATTGATCTTCTTAATAATGCTGATTTTGTTTTTGGTGTTGCTTCTTATGAATACAGCGATGGAGCTTATCGTTTTTTTCGCATGACTGAGGCGCTGAATGAATTTTATAGCGACAATGAAGATTTTATGATTCGGGCAGCGAATACTTCCGGTGTGCGGATCGGCTTTGTTACTGACAGCGAATTTCTGGCGATGGAAGTTTTGTTTGAACGCTTTTCGCGTCCGATTTTTAATATTGATATTATTGTCGATGGTGAACACAAAATGACTTTTGGACCGGACGAACACATTGAAGAATTTTCTTTCAGTACAGAATTATCTGGAAGTGGCGAAAAAACTGTCGAGATATACCTGCCGAATATGGTTGAATGCGCGGTTAAAGGCATTGTCCTTGAAGCTGGCGCGTCGCTTAGTGCGATAGCTGAAAAAGCTGTTCCAATATTATTTGTTGGTGATTCAATCACGCAGGGAATGACTGTAAGTACACCGAGTTTGACCTATCCGGCGCAGCTAGCGGCAGTTATGAAAGCAGATTTTCATAATATCGCTGTTGGCATGTCAACTATGCAAAAAGAATTAGCTCCGTTGCTAATGGATATTGATTGGCAGAAAATATTTGTAGCATTTGGCGTCAATGATTTTTCACAAGCTCGTCCTTTAAACGAATTTGAGGATGAATGCAAGGGAATGCTGGAAGTTTTAAGTTCCCGAAAAGATGCTGAAATCTTTTTGCTTACACCAATCCCATGGGCATTGCGCACAAACGGCAATGAAGTTGATTTATTGCTCGAAGACTATCGCGAAGTATTACGCAAGACCGCCAAAGATTTTCCAAAAGTAAAAGTCATTGAAGGCGCAAAATTAGTACCGGACGATTCTGCCTACTATGTAGATAATATCCATCCAAATGATCTCGGCGCGGCAGTATATGCCGATAATTTGCTGGATGAAATGGGAATAGAATAAAAGAAAAAGAATGAACATCGAACATTGAACGTTCAACATCGAACGTCGAATGTGGAAGTCGCTTT
>JAHOYW010000272.1 GCA_019038735.1 Victivallales bacterium
AATTGAATGAATGCCCCTGTCTCCAGTATGATTGAGTATTCAGATTTTGTGCCGGGAAGTAAGGTGATATTAATAGGCTTATTTTTAAACCGCGACATTTTAAGCAAATTGTATTTGGCTGCATTCTTTTTGGGAAAGGAAAAATCTTTTCCATTAATTTTATATTGCGTCCCCGAATAAAGAGCAAAAGGTAAGCTAAAATAAAGTCCATATGCTTTATAAGAAGCACTTCCTGCTTTTGGAACTTTGGTAGAAATTGTAAATTTTATCCTGCCGTCTTCTTCTAGTTCTATTTTCTGAGTGTAATTAGCAAAAACCTTTTTGCCCTGTTTATCCAAAGGAATTCTTCCAGCATAAACAAATTGTTTATTTTTATTTGAAATATTTATATTTCTAAGACCATGTTTATTTGTGTGATATGTCGTTATCCAATTATGATAAGAAGATTTACAGGCAAAATATATTTTCGCCAGAATCTCATTATCTGAAACTAGTTTAATCTTGTCTCCAGGAGTTGTCGAAATAACAAGTTTCCTGTTATTGTTGCATATTCCGTCTGAGAGTATTTTAAAATTTTTGTTTATTTCAGCTTTCGCTTGAAAGGCAGATATAAAAACTGATAATAATAATAATTGTAAAATTTTTTTTAAGAAAATTTTTGAGGAAAACATGACAGATTGTTGTTTGCATTCAATTTTAATCATTTTTAAAAATCCTTATTTAATTTTAATTTCGTTTTTTTGATATATGTCAAAAAAATTTTTATGCTTGGAGCGATACGCCCGTGTGTATGTACCGTTATTGTACCGGATACAGTGCCCAGTAGTAAATATAACGACCAACGTGGACCCAACTCGCTGAAGTGCTACCTATCAATTCAGTTGGCCTCTTGTGCGAAACATGACCGTCAAGCCAAGAGACGTTGATGCCGCCTTCATGTCGAGTTCCGGGGCCTGTAACAGAGGTAGTGCTATGATACAAAGTTGCGGCCTTGGCAGCACTAGTATCGCCATCAACTCCCAAGTCATTGCAGTCTCCGTACAGCAATTGGTGTGACGCAGGTTTATTCTTCAGTTGAACAGATGAATGCCATTGATTTCCGACAACTGGTGCACTATATGAATAGGCGATTCCATAGGAATACATGTTTCTCGTGCTATTGTTCCAAGCACCAGAAGCTGCACTGGTTGCAGTCGAAGGACAATAAAATATACTCCCGACCGCACTGGTTTTATTTGTTATATCGGAAGAACAATCACCGTCGTCATCATAGATCGATCCGCTAGTTTTGATTCCAGCGTACGTCGCAATTGGAATCCGCCAGAATATGGGCATATCGCCCGTTGCTGCGTCCTGACTAGGCGGAATATACCCTTGATTGTCATCTTGGTACATTAGCGAAGCAGTTACAATGGTTTTAAGATTGCCGGTACAGCTTATACTTTTTGCACGTTCCCTCGCCTTGTTCAAAGCCGGCAGCAACATTGCCGCCAAAATTGCGATGATAGCAATCACAACGAGGAGTTCAATTAAAGTAAACCCTCTACGC
>JAHOYW010000133.1 GCA_019038735.1 Victivallales bacterium
TATATGAACTATCCCGCGAAAGCTCTACTGTTGCTTTGCCCGCGGCGTGCTTAGCGGCATTCATTCCGGCGATCAAGCCCTGTCCGGCAGCTTCTTCGTAACCGCTGGTACCATTAATTTGACCTGCGGTAAATACATTAAGATGTTTTTTGACTGCTAGTGAACGGTTCAGCTGATCGGGAAATACAAAATCATATTCAATAGCGTATGCGTAACGTGAAAGAACAGTATTCTCAAGTCCTGGAATAGTTCTAAGCATTTGAATTTGAACATCTACCGGAAGGCTTGTAGAAATACCGTTTATGTAGTATTCTCCGGTAAATTCGCCTTCCGGCTCAAGGAATAACAAGTGTTTTGGATGATGTTCAAAACGAACAACTTTATCCTCAAACGAAGGGCAGTAACGAGCTCCGATCCCCTCAATTTTCCCTTGATAAAGCGGAGCTTTGTGAATATTTTTCTTGACAACTTCATTAGTTTCGGCAGTCGAATAGACCATATAACAAGGCATATCTTTTTTATCAGCCTGCGGTAAGGGCAGGGGAGTATCATCCTGATAATAGCTGAAATTTTCTTCTGCAATATCGGCATCCTGCCGCCGCATTTTAGTAAAATCAATAGTTTTATCTAGAAGCCGGGGAGGGGTGCCGGTTTTCAAGCGCCCCAGTCTTAGATTTAGACGTTCTTTTAAGGCAATAGACAACAGATTTGAGGCGGGATCACCTGCCCGTCCACCGCTAAAATTAGTACTTCCATAATGAAGTTTTCCTGTTAAAAAAGTACCCGTAGTAAAAACTAGGCATTCAGCAAAAATCTCGTCTTCAAAATTTGTTATAACTCCGACAGCCTTGTCATCTTTCATTATAATATCTGTAACTTCAGCTTGAATAATATCGAGGCGAGGGCACTGTTCAAGCACAAACTTCATACCGCGCTGATAGCAACTCTTATCGCATTGCGAGCGTGGAGACCAAACCGCCGGACCTTTAGCGCGGTTAAGCATTCGGAACTGTAAACTTGAGGCATCGCTAACAATTCCCTGGTAACCGCCCAAAGCGTCTATTTCACGAACAACTTGTCCTTTAGCAATTCCACCAATAGCCGGATTACAGCTCATTTGAGCGATATGATCCATATTTATAGTAATGAGCAAAGTTTTACCACTGCCAACCCGCGCCGCGGCCAATGCCGCTTCACAGCCCGCATGCCCTGCTCCAATTACAATTACATCGTATTTATCCATAAAAATTCTTTTTGTGATTAAAAATGTCAAAATACGAATATAACCATCTTTTTCAACTTTCAAAGCTATTTTAACAATAAACACCCGCATAATAATGTAAAGTTAACTAACAAGTTATTAACAGTTAGTCTACAATTGACACATAAGTCATTACTATTAAAGAAGATAAGATTATTAACAAACCCAAACTAGTTAACTAAAAACTTAACATAACATGTATTATGCGACGTTTCGGATTACTAAGAATGAAGCTTGGAAGTTAAAATAAATGAC
>JAHOYW010000073.1 GCA_019038735.1 Victivallales bacterium
AACATTGATTCCAGCGCCGCGTCCAATAAAATTATATACCATCTGCTTTGTAACATCTTGGGGCTGTTCAGTCACTCCTTCCTCAATGATACCATGATCGCCAGCCATTAGTACAATATTTTTCTGTTTAAGCGCAGGATGCATGGAACGAGTCATTCCAACCAGATCGACCGCTAAGTCGAGCACTCGCCCCAAAGCCCAGCGCGGCATAGTCAAATCAAGAATATGCTCCTCAGCCTGTTTCCGATATGCTTGAGATTGCGGTTCAATTTTAGCAATAGTTTCTTCAAGTAATTTCATGATTTATATTCCTCATTTTGTTTTAACTCAATTTCATCTTTTAAAATCAGTGGAATACCACAAGAAACCAACACGACCTTATTCGCGAATTTTGCTATGCTTTGCGAACAGCGACCTGAAAGATCGCGGAAAGCTCTTGAAAGCGGATTATCAGGCACGATACCCATGCCGACTTCGTTGATGACAAAAATTATATTCCCATCGAATTCAGCACAAACTTTTTTTAACTGCGCGCATTTTGCGCTTATGTCATCCTCGCTGATTTGCTGATTTTTCTTTTCGGCGGCATAGAGTAAATTACTGATCCATAAGGTCAGACAATCCACCAAAATAGTATCATGAGCATCAGCTTTTTTAATTGCTTCAAACAAATTAATTTCTTCTTCAATTGTATCCCAGCCGTCATTTTTACGTTGTTGCTTATGGCGAGCCACACGTTTTTCCATTTCATCATCAAACACCGGCGCAGTAGCAATATACGCCCGTGGACCAGGAAAACTTTTAGCCAAAGTTTCAGCATACGCGCTTTTACCGCTTCTCGCACCGCCAGTTACAAGTATCACATTTGACATAATCAATTCCCTTTTTTTAGTAGTCGCAGGAGCAGCCTGCTCCGCGACAAGTACACACGCCTATTACCAGATTAAAATTTTCATGTACCGGAGCAAGCTGCTCCTGGTACTACTTATTGTTTAAGCCTGTTAATATTCCGTAGCCATTTTCGAAAAGTTCAAGGGTGGAAATTGAACCTCGATCAACTTTAAAGGCTAACATTTTATCTTTTCCCAATCCAAGAATGCTGCAAATCAAAGCTAAAATAACACCTCCATGCGCAAATACCACTATTGTTTCACCAGAAGTTTCCATCAATGTCGCCTTAAAAAGTTCAATTCCCTTGTGAAAATCATCCAAATTACTGCCGTTCGGAAAACCGAATTTATTTGAAGGCTCTGTCCAATTATTCACCTCATTCGGGTATTGTTCATTGATCTCTTCAAAACTTTTTCCTTCCCAATCTCCAAAATTTATCTCTCGAAGATTTTCTTTATATTCAACATCTTTTATTTTTTCCGGCGCAAGCGCAGTTTCAAGCGTCTGTTTAACCCGAAGCATTGGGCTGGCAAAGATATGGTCGCAATTTATATCGGTGAGATATTTCCCGATTGCGATTGACTCTTCCAAACCTTTTTGCGAAAGCGACACATCTGTCG
>JAHOYW010000047.1 GCA_019038735.1 Victivallales bacterium
CGCAAAGCCTGCAGCTTGCCGCTCAAAAAATGGATTGTTCAGTATTAATCGAATACCTCCTGGATCTAGCAAAAGCTTTCAATCGCTTTTATCGCGAATGCCCGGTAGTCGCTGCTGATAACAAAGAATTAGCCTGCGCGCGCATGGCACTTTGTCACGCGATTCGAGAAATCCTAACTGACGGACTAAATACCTTGACTATCGAAGTTCCCGAGGCAATGTAAAAGAAAAAACTTTTAAAAAGATTTTTTCTTTTACATCGCTTTCTACTTGAATTTACTGTCTTTAGAGTTTATTTTTATTAAGCTATAATAAATAAAAGGTACAATTATGTATAAATCATTTGCTTTGACAAGCTTGCTGGCTTTTTTTATGACCGGTTGCATAAATTTTCAATACAAAGGCGCGGAATTTACGCCGACTGAAAAAGCTAATATCTATGAAAGCGCAAAAAAGATTCCTGACCAGAAATATCTGCTCATAGGCAAATGCGTTGCTTCCGGTCGCTATAATGAGGTTACGCGTGAAAAAATGTACTTAAAACTTCAAAAAGAAGCCGAAAGTAAAGGCGCGGACGCGGTATTGATTACAGCCTACCAAATCGTTCCGACTGGTATATCAGAAGATGGTCTATTGAACGAAGACTCCGTTAGTTTGTGGTCTGAGGGCAGTGTGACAAATTCAGGCTGGAATCAATTATACGGCGATTTTGATCAGTACTACGGACAGGTCGGGAAAAAAAATGAAACTGCCACCTCTCCTCTTTCCTACACGAGAATTATTCGGGCATCTTTTATAAAATATGATAAAAATTTACCGAAAGATTTTGATATGGCGGCTTTCAAGAAAAAATGGACCAAATGGTCAAAGAATTTGAAAAAACTTAAACAGCCAAAAGCATACAAAGCTCCTCCGCTACCTAAAAAAGGTTCAGATGTTGTAAATTTCCGGGATATGAACTGATCTTGCATTTTTGCATAACTTGAGGCAAAATATGAAAAAAAACCAAAGTTCTTTTGATTTGTTCGATGATGAACAGGATGCCCCTCAAGCCACCCTGCAAAATGTTCCAGCCTTAACGCCCAGAAAAATGAAACAGGCTGTACTGCAATGGCTGGCGAAACAAAATCCTAGCGGCATCGCGACAAAAGTTGCTACTCGTATTTCTAAATACCAGGTCGATGTCGCCGCGTTCTGGTCACTGCCGGAGGGGAATAGAAGACGTATTGAAAAAACTGTTTTAGTTGAAATCCGTAATGACCGGGATCACTGCTGGCCGGATTGCAGCAATCGGGAAACCCTTTTAAAAAAACTTCGCGAGCTAAAGACACAGAAAACTTCTTTAGAGAAAGTTATCGAAAAAACAGAGCCTCACTTAAAAGCCAGCGACTCTCTCTTTGAGGAATATGAATGCTGGGATTATGAAAAAAGCCAGAATGCCGATTATCACAAGTGTCTCAACAATATTGAAGAATTACAGCATAGTTTATATAA
>JAHOYW010000313.1 GCA_019038735.1 Victivallales bacterium
GTCCCGGGTATCGGCATAAGTACATTTAGCGGAATCCCCTCGACATCGAGTTCCTGTACCGCTATAGCCATATCAATACGGTCAAGCGAACTCTCGCCCAAACCGAAAATACCACCACAGCAGATCTCAACTCCGAACGACTGTAAGTATTTGACTGTATCAATTTTTTCCTGAATAGTATGGGTGTCGGCAATAAGTTCAGCATATTTAGCCGGAGCCGTCTGCAGGTTGATATTATAACGCCCACAATGATGTTCCGACAATATTTTAGCGGTTTCTTTGCTCAAAATACCGATTGAAACGCAAAATTTCATCTCTGGGAATTGTTCGTACATTGCGTCAAGCGTATCCATGATGTAATAAAATTCTTCGTTAGGCTTGATATAACCGTGCCCGCTGGTCACATAACCAAAAGAGCGCACACCTGAATCATAAACGACTTTGAGAGCCTCCAGAGCCTGTTCTTTAGTTACTAGCGGATAAGTCTCAACACTGGTATTATGATGTGCTGACTGTGCGCAGAACTTACAGTTTTGCGAGCATACGCCGGATTTCGCGTTGAGTATAGAGCAAACCTGAACACCAGGACAATATTTATCTCTGACCTTGTTAGCCAGTGACAATAAATCCATCAGATCGGTTCCATTTACATTCTGATCAATCGCGACTGCTTCCTCTTTGCTCAAGACTTCGCCGTCGAGGACTTTATAAGCGTTTTCAATGTATTTGTTAATCATTTTTACCTGTTATGTTGTTTATGAGTTGTTCTAATATGATGCGGGCTTCCCCGCCGCCTGAAACGAGTTTGCGGTTGGCATCCAGAATATCCCGTAATGCCTGCGCAAGTTGCCGGTCATTGAATCTCCCCGCGCTTTCACATATTTTGTAAGCGCGAAAAGGATGAATTTTCAACAGCATATTATCAGGAAATTGTTCTTTCAAGCTCTGTGGTATTGCCGAAAAATATGATTTCCCGACTCGTGCCGGGGCATTAAGCTGAGCCATAGCGTTTTTAGTCTTAATCATTTCCTGAAAAGACCGGGTCGCCTGACTGAGAATTGATAATTCCAGATTGCCGCCGCGCTGTGCCGAGAGTTGTTTCACCAAAGTACTCACCAACCGCAAAGCACTAGGCATGTTCCTATCAACTAGGGCATTGGCAAAATCCCAGCTCATCGCTTCAGGGGTGCAACTGCAAATAGCTTTGCAGTCCTGTACCGTGATGTGATTTGTATCTCCGGCGTAGCAAAAAACTTTTTCCAGTTCACTCTGTAATCTTCCTCCGTCACTGGAAATTGTTTCCGAGAGATAATAAACTGCCGCCTGGTCAATTTGTTTAGCTGCTTTGTTGCAAATATCATTTATTAACTGTCGTTGATTTTCCGCGAAGTTTCTATCGCCGAATTTTGTTTTCTTAAAAATCTGAATCTCCGAATCCGCCGCGGCTTTACAGCTTTTAAAAAATGCTTTGCGTTGGTCAATGCCGATACCA
>JAHOYW010000136.1 GCA_019038735.1 Victivallales bacterium
AAATTAACACTCATAAATTTAAAAGCGCAACAGGAGTTGCGCACCCCGCAAAGCGTGGCAAGCTCCAAATTTATCCCGCTTAGCGGGAGATGCTTCGCATCAATTATTATACAATAAATGGTCGCTAAAGCTTCCCAAGGCGCCGTCTAAAGGCGGAACTACTACTCCATAGCTTTCAGCATAGCTGCTTTTAATCTTTGCGTTACCTGATCCTCTGCATGAGTAAATGACCTTGATTGTCCATAAATAACTTTATCTTTGCTTATCAGGTCGGCTTCACGCCATTCGAGATATGGAATAACAATCAAGGTCATAAAAATCATTGCTAGAGCAAAAATTGGAACCAGAGTTTTTGCTAAAGCTCCATAATACAAAGCATATTGTTTACCTGAAAATATTGTTGTGAAATATTTGATGAAAAGTATGATAACATATGAAACTAAAATAGCCGCCGCAATTAGTCCAATGATTTTTAACGGCAATGTAAATGATGATGGCGACACTAACAGCGATAGCGGCGAATAACGCAAGGGTGACATTGCAAGAATAGCAAAAAACAAGAATGAGATAATGACAATCACTCGCCGTGCTTTACTCTTCTTTATTTCCGGGCATACTATATCCAATTCCAAGCAACGTTGATTTATATGTTTTCTGATCAATATAAAAATCACCGCAGGAATTAGAGTTAAGAGTATAATAAATTGAGCTCCCAGAGCAATAGCATTGCTTGCTATATTATATTCATGACCACCCACTATTCCTAAAATGCTGATTAATACATATACTGTTAATGGTAAAATAATCCCCAAAAGAAAAACATTTCCGACAAGCCGTAACGGAGGAGTCAGCAATAATGCTTTTTGTTTAGAGCGTATCCGCCAGTAAATTGCGGTTAATCCGCATCCAATCATAGCAATCAAAAAGAACGCATTCAGAAGTATTACTCCAGCCTTTTCTACAGCGATATATTCTATTTTACGGCTTGTCGCAAACTCCTCTTCTGCAAAATCAATTTTGCCTAATACAGGCAAAAACAATCCTACGAATATTCCAGCTTTTTCAAGATGCTTCTTCGTAATCTCATATTGTTTAATATCTGCTTTCCATTTTTCTTTAACACTAGCTATGCCTGCCAATTCACATTTTGCTTTTTTAGCTAATTTGATTTCCCCGGCTTTGCGGTAAACTTTAGGAATTTCTTTTTCTCCAAGTTGCGCTATTGCTATAGCTACGAGAATACCGATAAGAGTATCAGAGTCTTTAGTAATTTGCTTTAGATAGATTTTCCACGGCTTCGCAATTTTTAACGCTTCTTGTGTTTTTCCCTCTTTCTGTAAAATGTCGGCGTATTGCCAAATGCTGCGGGGAATATGCCGTAGAGAGTTTAAATGAGACAATGATACTCTGGCTGCAATAGCAATTTGGTTAATATTCTCAGCAAGTGTTTGGGGAAAACCCATAATCTCAAACCGACAATAGAGC
>JAHOYW010000144.1 GCA_019038735.1 Victivallales bacterium
CCCTTTAAGCTGTGCATTGATCGAGGATAAAATTTTATTAATCTCATTCAAACTTTTTAGAATCTGCTTATCTGTCTTATCCGATTTGCTTTGATAATCTGTAACAGAAATCAAAAAAGCCGCCGCCGAAGATGATTGTCCAGTTTGACAACCAGTGATAAAAATTACAAGAGCAACTGCTGACAAGGCATATAAACGCATAGTTCTTCCCCGTAAGTTAGTGGTTAATTAAATATATTGTAAAAACAGAAAAATACAAGGCATCTAAGTTTTACTTGGAGGACGAAAGTCCACTTGAGCCGAATATTGGAGACATTGACATGCAGACAGCTCGAACGCACGCATCTTCTAAAAATGGCGCGAGCTTATTTTTAAAAGCCGTGCTTATCGAGAGTTGATTTGGTCTAATGCGTATGACCACATGCTTGTGGTCATACTTAAGTTTCGCCCATTGAAGATGAGCGACCAACAGAATTACCTGTTGGATCGGTAACCGCGGTCAAGCGGTTTTTTATTCAGAGACCCACTTGACGGCCTCGTCAATATCTTTATTATGGAATACTTTGATATGAAAGGGAAACAATAAGCCCAAAACTTTAGATGTTCCGCGAATCCAGCTTACATCTGTTACGAGTGCGACTTTATTCCATGAATGTAAATGCATTACGCCTGTTTTGGCATCATCCCACATCGCGCGCGGTTCAAATTTTTCAAACTCTTCCCCTAAATGATATAAAAGATTAATTTTTTTGAATTTTTTCAGTTTTTCCTCAACCATGGGTATAAGAATTTTTTCGTAATCTTCGCCAGTGATTTGAGCTTTAGCGTTAAATCCGACAACATTTTTCGGCAGATGCTTAATTTTTTCAATCATCTCGAATTCCTCCTGTTTATGGTTATTCCCTAAATGCTAGGTATTCTATAAGAATACTTACTTATATTATAAAAAGCAATTTTATTTTTTATAAAATCCTGAAAAATTGGAAAATATTTTTGAATTGAATAGTTCTCAGAAGCTTTGCGGGTGTTTTCCGCCATTCTGGAATACAGCTCTTTATTATCAATAAGTTTGCCCAAAGCTTCGACCCACTCTTCCTGAGAATCGGCGAGAAAACCAGTTTGTCCGTCATCAATAAGAGTCACATTTTCGCCTATGGGGCTGGCTATAGCCGGCAAGCCGGCCGCTGAATACTGGATCAACTTAAAAGCAGATTTCCCTTTGGAAAATTCATCGTCAGTCAAAGGCATTATTCCGACATGGCTACGCAGTAGCAATTCAGTCTCTCTTTCCTGCGACCAATTCACAAAACGCATATTTACTCCCTCAATACGACCTTTCTCAAGAGATTTACGGGCGATAATTAACAGTTCAAAATCATATTTCTCCGCCATCTTCCGCAGTGTAGCGGCGTGTTTTTCAATATAGATATAAGTAACCGGAGTTCCAATCCAAACGAGGGTGAATTTATCAAATTT
>JAHOYW010000168.1 GCA_019038735.1 Victivallales bacterium
TATCCGCTATCAATTCCCTATAAATATCTTGTACTGTTGTATCCTCTAACATCGATTGAACCCACCTCCTTAAAAGCAGCACCCTAGCTTGGTCATCGCTGCCTAAACCCATAATAGTATTTTCTCCACTTAAGGTATTAAGGTCTAATACAGTAACGGTTTCAATTCCATCTTGAGTTATCCACGCGTCAGCCTGGTCTTCAAAATAAGTACCCAATCCTTCAATATCACTTGCCTTAAAGCCCTCGCCCTTAACCGGCATCCTACCTATAATCTCCATACCCGCATGATTTTCCCCACCAGGCGCGCATGTTAAGGACATCCGCTCACTTGCCATCGCTTTTAAAAGGGATGTTCCCTTAATATCAAATATTTTCGTTTTGCTCATCTTAAGGTTCTGCTCTGTTGACATATCCTATTTATTTATTGAAATCTATTTGCTAAGTAAATTTGTTTCAATTTTTTTTTTCATTGTTATCAAAGGTTTCATAAAATAAACCTTTTGGAGTGTGAAAAATATTTGCTTTACCTGGATAACCTTTTTCTAAATCTTTTAAAATATGCAATTCATCATCAAAAAAATAAAAATTGTTTACTTCACGGTCTTTAAATATCGCGTCTACATGCTTTCTCTTAAAGGTTGGTGTAGGATAAATTTGCATATTATTAAATTTAATATTTGGGAATAGTTTTTTCAAATGTTTTTTACACTCTATAGGCTCTGTGCTACGTGAACCTATGTTTAATTCATGACCTAAATCCTGTAAATGAGTTAGCATATAATGCCTTTCTGGTGGCACGTATTTCTGTATATTATTATTATTTACAAAATCATCTTCTTCTATAGTACAATCCCATATAGTTAAATCTAAATCGAAAATAAAGACAGATGGCGTTGGGATTGTTCGACACCATTTCTTAAATATGTCTGCTCTTAATTTATTCATTTCTATACGTTGACTAAATTATTAAAAAAATTGAACTCATTAATTTAGTATTTTAAATAGTTATTCCACACTATCAAAACAAACCATGTCCACCAAGACCATTTCCACCACCAAAATCAGTCCTCTTATGATGAAATTGGAAGCTTCGCGTAATATCAGCAAGCAGGAGAGGCGAGCCGCTTTGAAGTTGAAGCTTAAAAACAGTTGTAACAGTAAACATTCTCTTTTCAAGGACCCCAGCGGTAACGATGCCTTGGTGTTGGCGCAGAAGCGAGCGTTGATTCGCGAACATATCACCAAGGTAGCTATCATGAAGCAGATGGGAATAAAAACCATTCCTACCTTTGCTGAGGTATGGGAGGCTTTTTTGGAGAGAGTCAATGATAAAAGTGAATCTCATGGATGTTGCACAACTAGTAGTTGTGGTTGCGGATCCAACCAGTAGTTCTTAAACCTCCTATCCACCGATTATGCGCACTGTTTGGTCGCCTTGTTCTCAATCCCGCAGCAGGACGTTCCATTTGCTC
>JAHOYW010000048.1 GCA_019038735.1 Victivallales bacterium
GTGTACATTCCCCGGAAAGCTTTTTTGCGGACTCGGCGTTTTGGGGATTCGAGGAATTTAATGTAGTTGCTGTGAGTTAATTCAACTCTATTGCCGTCTTCATCAGTAATTTTAGGGAAACGCATGTCGGCGTTATTCAATATACTGAAAGTCTTGGAAGCCGTTCCCATTACATCAGAGGATAAACCAAGAATACGTTCTTCTTTTTCCGACAAAGTGTGAGGACGTGAACGCAATAATTCTTCAAGACTGCGTTTGTAAAAACTTAATTCAGGAGCCGCGAGCAATTCAGTCATTCGCTTTTTTGAAATAGCCATTATTTCAGGATCAAACCAGGCGGTTTTCCCAGATATTTCAGCAAATAAACTTTCGGCACGGTCAACACGGGAGCGGTTTTCCGAATGACTGGTGTCTTCATCAGAGCGCAAATGCGCGTAAACATAAACTTTCTCCGCCAGTCTTTCCATTTTGTCTTCAGATTCAATAGCTTCACGCAGGACGGCTCCCGAATCCGCGAGGCGACCTTTGAAAGTCATAAATTTGTCAACGAGAGCAGGAATAGCGGCAAAATCTTTTTCCCAGTCTTCGCTTGTGCTGTATATTACTTCAAGATCCCAGGTCATTTCCTCAGGAACTTCTTTTCTATTCAAAACTTTATGTTCATCCATGTTTTAATTCCTTATTTGCATATTGTTGTTATTCCGCCACAAAGAAAAAACTGGAGGGCGAAAGTCTCTTGAGCCGAACACGAGTATTATTGGCGGCTCGACAGAGTCTCGCCCTCCAGTTGTATCCTTAGTCCGAACATTTACATTTTTTTAAAACAGTTCAAGCTGTTTTTCTTTTTCTTCTATTTCTTCTTCATATCCGGCATCAATCGGCAGATCGGAATTTGAACTTGCTTCTACTGCCAGTTCGTCACAACGATTGTTTTCTTCATTTGCGGCATGTCCTTTGACCCAAATAAATTCCATCTGATGGATGTCGCATAAACTAAGTACTTTCTCCCATAAATCGTAATTCTTAGCTTTTTCATTTTTCGTCCGCATCCAGTTATTAGCCTTCCAGCGTTTCGCCCAGCCTTTTTCAATAGCGTTTACTAAATATTTAGAATCCGAATACAGTTTCACCTGACAAGGATACTTCAAAGATTTCAAAGCTTTTAGCGCGGCAGTAATTTCCATACGGTTATTAGTAGTTTTACGAAATCCTCCAGATAATTCCCGGCGACTTTTTTTATAGCGCAAAACACAACCGTATCCGCCCGGGCCTGGATTCCCGCTGCAAGCACCATCTGTATAAATAATAATCTCTTTCATAGTTTTTAAATTTTCGTGCTTAATTATCAATCTTTTCACTGCGGACTTTTTTGAAGAATCTTTGTATAATGTCCCGGCATTCTAATTCTAAAATTCCTGATTTTACCTCGACGTTCCATAACATTCCTTTGAATCCGGTG
>JAHOYW010000228.1 GCA_019038735.1 Victivallales bacterium
CGTATGACCAGTAGGTCATACTTAAGTTTCGCTCGTTTAGACGAGCGACCAGCGGAGTCCGCCGCTGGACCACGGACCGCGGTCAAGCGGTTTTTTTCTAATACGGAAGCAACCCACCATCAACAACAGAAGGATATTTCCCCTCACAACAATACTCCGGCTGTAAAGCAACCTTCCCCCCACCCTCAGGCAAATCAATCGCAAAAGTCGGCACCGCTAAAGAGGATAAAGTTGAACGAAAATAACTCAAAATTTCTAGACCTTTCTCAATTCCAGTCGCAAAATGCCTAACGCCACGAACTGGATCAATATGAAATAAATAATGAGGCTTGACCTTTATCACAATAAGTCCCCGAAAAAGCTCTTCTAAAACTAAAGCATCATCATTTACCCCTTTGAGCAATACCGTTTGATTTAAAATTGGAATACCAGCTTTAATAATATCGCCACAAAGCTTAATACTTTCGAAAGTTAATTCTCGTGGATGATTAAAATGTGTCATCAGCCATAGACCCGAATAAGATGATAATAGTTTAATCATTTTATTTGTGACTAAACTTGGTAAAGTTACTGGCACACGGCTTCCTAAACGTAAAATGGAAATTGATTTAATTGAACTTAATTCGTCTAAAATGAAAGCCAGTTTGTCGTAAGAGAGCATCAATGGATCGCCACCAGAAATTAACACTTCGGAAATTTTTGGGTTTGCTCGCAAATAAGCACAAGCTTTGGCAAGTTCAGCTTTGGAAATGTCTGCTAATTCGTTGCCGTCTGACCAAGTACGTTTGCGGAAACAAAAACGACAACGAGTCGCACATTTGCCCGTCACCAACAAGACCGCACGATCTGGATAACGATGAATTAAACGAGGCACCACCGTTTGCATTTCCTCGGCAAGCGGATCGATTTCGCTCTCCGTATCTTCCAACTCAAGAGATGAAGGCATACATTGTTGCCAAATAGGATCGTTTTCGATATCCCTAGCGCTAGTATCAATTAAAGATAAATAATAATCACTAACTAAAAATGGATATTTATTCTCAATATCTTGATGATTTTCTGGCGGCTCAACTTTCAGTATCTCTGCCGCCTCTAAACTAGATTTTATGAAACTTTTAGAAGTCATTTTAAACTGTAAATCCAGCCCTTTTCCGCATCGTATTCGCGATTAATAACTTCGCTATTTAACGCCGCTTTTGCTAATAAACCTGCGATTTCTACTTCATCATCAGCTAAATTAGTTTTTGCCGCAAAATCAGCAGCATTACCACTAAAGCCATTGAGTTCAGCTAGTGCATTTGCAAATTTCTTACGCAAATCAAGAACCCCTTGAGCCGCCAGTTTATATGCCTGAACTCCAGGCTGGTGAAAAGCGTTAACATTGATAAATTCCGCATAAACTGCAACCGCACGTTCATATAAAGCGATTATCATACCAAGATTATATT
>JAHOYW010000357.1 GCA_019038735.1 Victivallales bacterium
GCCCTGTGGTTCGTCGTCTGTTACCAACAGGACGAAGGCTGGTTTATAGGCTGGTACGAAGCCTATAAATGTGGCAAAATATTTGGAATGCGAGTATTCACCGTCGATAAACTTCTGACTGGTTCCGGTTTTTCCGGCGACATCATAACCTGGAATCGCGGCTCTTTTGGCGGTTCCGCCTTCTTTGGTTACCAGCACCATCATGTCAATCATGGTTTTCCATGTTGCCGGATTGCGAAAAATCTGTTTTGCCTTTGGGCTCCACATTTTGATTGCATTATCTTTTTCTGGATTTTTAATACGGTCAATCAGTCTTAATTCTGGTATTTTTCCACGATTTGCCAGCGCGCAATAGGCTCGCACTAATTGCAAAGGTGAACAACTTAAGCCCTGCCCGATCGGGAAACGCGTAATAGATAATTTATCCCATTTATCAGGTTTCCTGAAAATACCGCGTGTTTCAATTTTTAACTGAATCCCTGTACGGCTTCCAAAACCGAAAGAACGCAGGGTTTTGTTCAAAAGTTTTTTGCCCATTTTTAAAGCTATTTTAGCAGTTCCGATATTACTTGATTTTTGGACAATCTCCCTGACGGTCAGAATATCCATCGGATGTGAGTCATGCAAAACTTTTCCTCCGTATCTCCAGGCACCTTTCTCGCAATCTATTTTGCTGTATGGTTTTAAAATTCCAGCATCAATCGCTCCCGCGATGGCTATCGGTTTCATTGTTGAACCGGGTTCAAAAGTATCTTCACTGGTACGATTGCGCCAAGAAGCAGGATCCATTTTACTACGTTCATTCGGATTAAAAGTAGGTCGCTGCGCCATAGCCAGAATATTACCGGTTTTCGGATCAGCCAGTATAGCGTAAGCAGCTCGCGGTCTCCATTTTTTGCAAAGTTTTTCTAATTCCTCTTCCAGTATCGCCTGCAGCGGTTCACTGACTGTCAGAAAAACATCCCAGCCGTCGTGTGCCTTTTTTTCTTCTGTTTCACCGTAAGCTAATAGTCTGCCATCGCGCGAGCGTTCATATCTGACTTTGCTTTTTGAGGAAGATATTTTCTTATCAAAAAAGCGTTCAACTCCGAGAACCGGAACGACTGTGCCGTGATCGACATTGGTAAAACCCAGTACATTCGCCAGTAACTCGCCTTTGGGATAGTAGCGTTTATAAGTTTCTTTAAAAAATATTCCCTTAAATCCGCCTTTTTTTCTTTTCGGGAAAATTATTTTTTTTAGTCCTGCTGAAGTATTAAGAGGAACTTTACGCGCAATAACAGCATATCGAATTTTACGCGGAACTTTTTTGCCTTGTTTATTTGTAACGATGCGGCTTCCACGGCTCAATTTATTATAAACAGTCTCGTAGTCTAATTTCAGATAATGAGCAAGTAATTTTGACAACTGTTTACACT
>JAHOYW010000217.1 GCA_019038735.1 Victivallales bacterium
CGCCAGACCTTTTCGGATAAAAGTGATATCCCACAAAAAAATTAGAGTTTTTAGTTGATAAAAACTCTAAATTGGTGTAACTTAAATCTGGTCATAAAAAATTATAGAAATTATCACATTTAACAGGGGTGTTACAGTGACTGAGAAGCTGCAAGGTTTACTTGAAAAAATTAAAACTGAAGGGCTTGATAAAGCTGAAATTGAGAAGCAGGAAATTCTTGATGCAGCTAAAAAAGAAGCTCAGAAAATTATCGATAAAGCAAATAAAGACGCTGAATTAACTCGGAAAAATGCTGAAGAAGATGCAAATAATTTAGAGAAACGCGCTGAAACAGCAGTAAAACAAGCTTCCCGTGATATTATCCTCAAACTAAAGAGTGAACTGCAAAGTCGTCTTGAGACTGTCGTGCACGAGCTTAGCTCGGAAAGCATGACTCCTGAATTTATGGGCGAACTCATAAAAGAAATGGCGGCGGCATTCAGCAAAAATGATTCGGCTTCTGATTTAAAACTCGAACTTCTAGTAGCACCTGAAAAGTGCGAAAAATTAATTGTACTTTTGCGCGGCAGCCTAGCAAAAACTTTTAGCAAAACCCCGGAAGTTTTTGGTGAAAGCGATATTGGCGGCGGTTTGAAAGTCGGTATTAATGGAAGTGATGTATTTTTTGATTTTACTGATGACGCGATTGCCGATCTGCTTTGCGCTTATGTGAGTCCGAAACTGGCAGAATTACTTAAACCCGCCGGAGAGTAAAAATAATGGCTGGATATTATTATTTAATAAGTTCACTGCCAATGTTGATGTTTGATGAGACAGCTTTGTTAAGTGTCGAAGAGTTCAATGCTTCCTGTGTGGACAAAGTGACTGAAAATGATTTAGAAATTCTCAATAAACTTTGTTTGATACCAAAAGCGGAGCAAGCTTATCCGACGGGTAGCGCAGCTGAACGCTGGCGGCAATGGGAAATTTGTCTGCGTAACCGCATTGCAACTCATCGCGCGCCGCACGGCAGAGATATTCAGCATTATTTACAGGAGGAAGAAGCCTGTTTTTGTGAAATAGATACCGGGATACAGGAAGCTTTCGGGCTGAAAAATCCTTTGGAACGCGAAAAATATTTTGACCGGATGCGGTGGAACGTTCTTGAAGATTTCGAGTCCGGGCATCATTTTGATTTTGATAGATTATGTATATATAAACTAAAATTACTGCTTTTGGAAAAATGGAATGAGCGTCAGCTTGAACGAGGTGAAAAAAATCTCGATCTAATGCTCGGACAGATTGATAGTAGTTTTGAGCCTGAACCTAAGGAATAACAAAGACCAGCTCCGAAGAATCAGGAATAGTTCGCGCTAAATCCCGCCTCAATTTAAAAAAATCCAAAAAAATCATTTCGTAATGCTTTTT
>JAHOYW010000380.1 GCA_019038735.1 Victivallales bacterium
GGTGCGAAAACGATTTTTAGTTTATCATGATGCTTCCGGGAATATTCTATCCACGGCTCTATTGATTTGCGGACAAGCCGATTACCGGTTTCCGGTTCGTACACAAAACGCAGCAAAACCGTATCAAACTTCAGCCATTTCATGATTTTTTCAGGAGAAAAATCTTTACCTGCAAGCTCGTGCGGATGAATGTCAATAGAGAATCCCGCCTGCGGCAGCATTTGTTTTTTTAAAAAATCCAAATACTGCTCCGGCGATTTGACTGATTCCAGTAAAGGAACGCGTATCGGTAATAATAATTTATTTTTCGAGTGATATAATGAATGACTGAAACTGTTTATGAAAGTTCTAATTTTTTTCTGCAAATCAGGATTTTCAAAACTTTGTTCAATCGCGAAATCAAGTAAAATCCCGCTACTGTTTATATTTCCGGCATCAGTAATTAATTTGCGTAAATAAAGTTTTAAATCATTCTGAATAGCCACTGACTGGTTGATAATTTCGCGTGATACCGTCGGATTAATCATATCCCGGAAAAAAAGTTCTGAAATATGCGAATAAGATAATTTAAGCCGCTTGCTACTCAAGGGTGAAAGCAAAAATCCGGGCAACTCAAGCAGAGAAAAACATTCCGGCAGTTCACGCGGTAAAGCTTCTTCCGACTCCAAAGAACTAAAACTTATACCCCAGCTAATATTCTTAAGCATTTTCCAAATCCGTTCTTTTTTATTTTAAAAATCAACAGTCCTCGACGGGAATTTTCCCTGAGCCGTAGGCTCTTTGGACTGCGGCAGCCCTCTGCCGCTTTTAAATTTCACGACCTAAACTAAACACTCACAAATTTAAAAGCGCAACAGGAGTTGCGCACTCCAAAGCACTTCGTGCACAGTAATGAGCCATTAAAAACTCTTTTAATTATTCGATGTTCAATCATTTAAATATCTACCAACCCGCTTTGATTAAATTTTCCATAGTTATATTAGAAGCTGGGGTTTTATCCAGAAAACAAGATAATTGTCGTTGAACATATTTGCCCAGCAAATCCGCTTCCAGATTTATAATATCACCAGCCTGCCGCTGTCCAAGCGCGGTTTCTTCGAGAGTCAGCGGGATTAAATGCACCGAAAAACTATCATCGCCAATATCGACTAAAGTCAAGGAAACGCCGTCAAGAGAAATACTTCCTTTAGGTGCCATATAAACTTTGAGCTCTTCGGGTAAAGCTACTCGATATTCAATATCATCACCTTGTTTCCGCATTCCCAGAAACTTGGCTGTGGTGTCAATATGCCCAGTAACGATGTGTCCGCCGAGACGGGCTCCGACTTGCAGAGCGCGTTCCAGATTCACCATTCCCCCAAGCTTAATAGAGCCGAGATTGGTTCTTGCCAAAGTTTCTTCAAGGG
>JAHOYW010000156.1 GCA_019038735.1 Victivallales bacterium
GCCTCGGATACAGCTTTGGTAAGCTCGCAGTCATAGCCGTCTTTGGTGCCGTCGGCATCCATGCTGGTCAAGAGTATTTCACCCGCGCCCAATTCAACGCCTTTTTTTGCCCATTCGACAACGTCTAAATCAATGGCTTTACGTCCGCCGTGGGTATAAACCTGCCATTTGTTTTTTTGTCCCTCGACACGTTTTGCATCAATAGCCAGAACAATGCATTGACTGCCGAAACGTTCAGCTCCGGCACGGATCAAATCAGGATTATTGATTGCCGCGGTATTTACGGAAGTTTTGTCGGCACCGTTGTTGAGCATCAAACGCATATCTTCGACAGTGCGAATACCGCCGCCGACAGTCAGAGGAATAAAGACTTGTGAGGCGGTGCGTCGTACTACATCCACCATTGTCGCACGATTATCGCAGGTGGCGGTAATATCAAGAAAAACTATTTCGTCAGCACCTTGTTTGTCATATTTTATAGCAGCTTCGACAGGGTCGCCGGCATCAATGAGATCAACAAAATTCACCCCTTTTACCACTCGACCATCGGTTACATCCAAGCATGGAATAATTCTTTTTGCCAGCATTTTATCAGTCCTTAGTAAACTTTTTAGTAAACAAAATTTAAAGTACAATATTACTCATAAAAATATGATTGCAAGTTGTAAATAAAAAAAATAGATTGGATGTTCAATCTTTTCTTATATCGTTTTTAATTTCTTTTATTATTTGGCTTTGGCTCATGCCGTAGTTTTTGCGGAGTTCTTTTGGTTTTCCGTGGGGTATTATTTCTGATTTCCACCCAAAATGTTTAACGCCTTTATGCTCGCTGTTAATTAATACTTCATCTACTTCTGAAGCTAATCCGCCAGTTATTTGACAGTCTTCAAGAGTGAATACCGGCATTGCGACAGCTTGTTTTTGTAGTAGCCCGGTGTCGAATGGACGGATGAAACGAACATTTACTACTGATAATTCTATATTTTCGTTTGCCAGTTTATCGGCTATTTCCAACGCATTGTAAACTTCTGAGCCCATTGCCCAGATTACTCCGTCTTTGCCTTCGCGGATAAGTTCGGCTTTGGCTGTTTCTAATAAAAGCGGCGGAGCGTCAGAAAGTTTTTCGACTTGCATTGAACTTCCGCGTGGGTAACGGATTACTACTGGTGAATTTAAGGCATAGGCGGTGAAAATCATTTCCCTTAATTCATTTTCGTCTTTAGGAGCCATGATGGTCAAATTCGGTAGACCACGGAAGAATCCCAAATCGTGGATTCCGTGATGAGTTGGACCGTCTTCGACAACTCCGGCACGGTCAAGACAAAAGATTACCGGGAGATTTTGCAGGCACACGTCATGAAAAACACAATCTAAGGCACGCTGCATGAAAGTAGCGTATAAGGC
>JAHOYW010000153.1 GCA_019038735.1 Victivallales bacterium
GGATACTTTCATGACAGATATTTTTACACTTCTAATTTGTTTAAAGCCCTTACTTAACACAAGTACTTTTCGCCAACTTCAAATTATCAGCCAAACCATGCTGATGATGACTGGTAGAATCACTATGCTTGGCATCAGCCGCTGGGCTGAAAAAGGGTGTAGCTACCGTACGGTTCAACGCTTTTTCGCAAAGGACATTCCCTGGAGAATACTTAATTGGGCAATAATAAAAATATTCTTGAAACAAGATGCCGGAGACATCATTATTGCTGGTGATGCCACAACCGTGACAAAATCGGGAAAAAAGACCTTTGGTCTTGGCAGATTTTTTTCTTCCATCTATTCACGTGCAGTTCCAGGGATTGCATTTCAAACTCTATCATTGCTAAACGCTGGAACACGAATGTCATGGCCAATACTAATAGAGCAAATACTTCCAAAACCAAAGCAGAAAAAATCAACATGTCCAAAAAAGAAAAAGCGAGGTAAGGGCAGGCCCAAAGGCTCAAAAAACAAGAACCACCGTGATGTTGAACTCAATGCTGAAATGATACAGGTTCAAACCATGTTGAAACAGCTTTTAACAATGATCGGAAATACTCTACAAATAGATTTCTTCGTTTACGACGGTGCGTTTGGAAACAACGCTGCTGTTCAAATGACACTGCAGCTTGGTCTACATCTTATCTCCAAATTACGCAATGATTCTGCTCTTTATTTTAAATGGAATGGAGTTTATTGCGGCAAGGGAAGATGTCCCGTTTACGGTGACAAAGTTGATTATAACAATCTTCCTGCAGATAATCTAAAATCAGATGAGACAGAAAATCACATTCGCACTCGCATATATCAAATTATTGCAATGCACAAGAAATTTGCAGACTCTTTGAATGTAGTCATTATCATCAAAGAAAATGTAAAAACCGGCAAGGTAGCTCGCATCATTCTGTTTAGCAGTGACCTTGAACTTGAATGGGAAAAAATCATTGAGTATTATCGCCTGAGATTTCAGATTGAATTCAATTTCCGTGATGCAAAACAACACTGGGGGCTGGAAGATTTTATGGTCATTAAAAAGCAATCCGTCTTCAATGCGGCCAATTTAGCCCTATGGATGGTTAATGTTTCTCAAGCAATATTGGCGACATCAGGCGAAGAAAGTATTCTTGATCTAAAAGCCCGTCACCATGGGCTTCGTTATGCTCAGGAGCTATTTAAAATACTTCCAGAAAACACAAAACCGATTAATATTATACAGCTATTTGAGAAGATTCCAGTGCTAGGACGTATTCATGATGAGAAAATGGTTATTTAATGGCGAAGGTATTGTTATCCATTTGTAGAAGAGTTGATGTCATTTTATCAGGGAGCGGATTATATCCTTCGGAATCGGATGAACAGAT
>JAHOYW010000118.1 GCA_019038735.1 Victivallales bacterium
GTGTATTGTCATCTATTTAGAACTCCCTTCTTAGATTTGTTGCCTGGATCCCTGATTGTTCGCGGTATTTGGCTACTGTCCGGCGCGCTACGCTTAGTCCTTCATCTTTTAATAATTGTGATAACTTATTGTCGGAAAGCGGTTTTGCTTTATTTTCAGCAGCGATTAATTCCTTGAGCTTTTCTTTGATTCCTCTGGATGAAATTTCTTCACCATCATTGCTTTGGTAACCGCCGGTAAAGAAAAATTTAAATTCGTACATGCCGTTTGGGGTTTGCAGATATTTATTGGCTATCGCGCGGCTGATGGTGGTTTCATGGAGACCAAGTTTGTCGGCAACCTGCTGCATGGTTAAAGGCTTGAGATGCTCTATGCCCTGCTCAAGGAAATCATATTGTGAATCCAATATGACTTGGGCGATTCGGCGGATAGTGCTTTGCCTTTGAGTCAAGCTTTTAATAAGCATTCGTCCGGCCATGAGTTTTGCTTTGATATAAGCTTTTGTTTCCTCGTTGGTGTCAGGATTTTTTAATAAATCAAGATATGTCTGTGATATTTTCAATCTTGGCAAATAACTGTCATTGGACGAGATTACATATTCACCGCCTTTCTTTTCGACAGTTAATTCAGGTAGAACATATAATTCCGAAGAAGGTGAAAGTGATGAGCCCGGCAAAGGAGTCAATTCTTTGAGTTGAGCAATCAGAGAGTTTAATTCCTCAATGGAAATATGCATTGCTTTAGCTATTTGCGGTAGATGGTTTCTTCCGATATCTTCAAGATATTTAGAAACAATCTCGCGTAGCTGCGGATTCTTTTGCTGACGGCGGTCGAGTTGGATAAGCAGACATTCACGCAAATCCGCCGCGCCTATGCCCGGAGGATCAAAAGATTGTACCAGTTTTATCGCTTTTGAGACCTTGTCCATGTCGCACTTTGCCGCCATGGCAATATCCGCCGGGTGAGTGGTCAGGTAGCCTATACTATCAATGCTGCCGATTACAAACTCAGAGATCTTTGCGATTTCCGGGCTGCATTCAGTAAAACTGAGTTGTTCAAGTAACTGCTGCTGCAATGATGGCTGTTCGACGAGAGAATTGAACATGAAATCGCGTTTTCCCTGCGTTTCAGCCATGGATGAATGATTATTGATGAAATTTCCTCGTTCATGCCAGGATTCCGCTATTTTCAACATTTCAGCGAAATCATTTTCATCATCATTGCTTTTTTCGCTGTTATCGCTATTGGTTGCTTCAGAATGCAGAGGATTACCGGCAAGTTCTTCTACTGAGCTTTTTTCCTGTTCAATAACTGGATTACTATTAAGTTCCTGTTCTATTTTTTCCTGCAATTCGAGTAAGGGGGTCAGAAGCACTTCCAGCGATTGTATT
>JAHOYW010000028.1 GCA_019038735.1 Victivallales bacterium
AACAGTTTGACGGTCTCTATTCAAACTGGATTCAAATATTTATTCAATGTCGGCAGTATTGGTCAACCGCGTAACCGTGATCCGCGTACGTCTTTCGCCATTTATGATTCGGAAGAAAAAACTGTAACCAGATTTCGCATCCCCTATGGTATCGCATCGGCACAAAGAAAAATTTTAGCCGCCGGCTTGCCGGAAAGACTAGCTTTGCGACTGGAAACAGGTAACTAATTTTTATTCTGTATCAAAACAATTATGACTGGTCTCAAAAATAAAAAAAATGATAAAATATTAATTATAAAACCCAGCAGTTTGGGTGATGTCTTTCATGCTTTTCCAGCAGTAACGCTACTGCACAAAGCTTTTCCAGATGCTGATATTGACTGGTTTGTCCGTCCTGAATTCAAAGATGCAGTCGATTATTGTCCAGTAAAAATCAATAGAACAATCAATTTTCCCCGAACCCGTCTGCTTAAATTCAAATCATTTATAAGTACTTTTTTTAAAGTAAGAAGTGATTTGCGAAAAGAAAAGTATGATCTAGTGATTGATTTTCAAGGATTAATGCGAAGCGGGATATTTACTTCACTCTGTCGCTCATCTGAAAGCGTCGGATTCGCAAAACCCAAAGAGTCTTTAGCGACTTTGGCTTATGCGCACAAAATTAATATTCCAAAAGAATGTGTGCACGCTGTTGACCGCAATATCGCCCTTATTGAAAATATCACCGGACTGAAAGCACCAAAAGAAATAGCGAGTCTGGCACAAGTTGATAAGTTCAAAAAGCAAATTGAAGTGATTCTCAAGAAAAATAATATAAATCCCGAAGATAAATTGATGGGAATGATTCCAGGAGCAAGATGGGAAAGTAAATGCTGGCCGCCAGAGTTTTTCGCAAAGCTCGCCACAAAGTTTCTCGACAAGCATCCTGACTACAAAATATTGATTATCGGCGCGCCAAGCGATCGGGTTTCAGCAGAAAAAATCATTTCCATAGCTTCAAATGAACGCATTGTCTCTATTGTTGGAGACACCAGTGTCGGAGAAATGATTGAAGCAATTCGCCACTGCAAATTTATTTTCAGCAACGACAGTGGTCCGATTCATATCGCCGCGGCACTGCAAAAAACTGTATTTGCCCTGTTCGGCCCGACTGATCCTGATAAAACCGGACCTTACGGAGATTTTCACCATATCTTTCAAAATGAACTCGAATGCATTAAATGTTTGAAAAGAACTTGTCCGATAAATTCATATTCGTGTCATAATCTTGACATTTCAAAACTTATAACTACATTAGATAATTATATTAAAAACGGAGAAGTACATGAAAAGTAAAATGAAAGTATTTTTAGCATTGCTCTTATTAACATCACTATCTTTCTTATGT
>JAHOYW010000119.1 GCA_019038735.1 Victivallales bacterium
AGATATTACTTTCTGTAAATGTTTCGCGCTCGGGCTCCTGCCGCCTAATTCAATCGATTCCTGTATTAATCCGTAACGCCTGGTAAAGTATCCGAAAGCGGGATGATAAACCAAAAAGATTTCTCCTTTAAACGGCTCAAGTGTTTTTTTCAGTTTAGCGTCTAAAAGATTAATGCAGCGAGCAAAGTTTTCAAAATTACGCTCAAAATATTTTTTATTCTGTGGCATAGTTTTGCTCAATGTATCGCAGATATTACGTGCTAGGATTACATCATTTTCAGGATCTAACCAAATATGCGGATCCATTGATCCACAGGCATGTTCATCATGACCGTGAAATTTAATTCCTTTAGTAATATCCACCCACTCGGTAGCAGAATTTTCAAAGACTTTTTTGAGTTGCAATTCTTCAAAAGGAAGTCGAACAGAAAAAAAGAATCTTGCCTTTGACATCGAACTCAAGTCGCTGCCGAGCAAAGTAAAGGAATGCGGACTTTTGCCTTTAGGTATCAAAGCTTTGACTTTCGCGTAACGCCCGGCAATTTTAGAGCTGATAAAAGCAAGAGGCTGAATGCTGGTATAAATAAGTATTTTTTTCTTTTTTGCTGATTTACTGACAAGTTTCGAGTCATCTTTACAAGCGGATAAAAACAATAAAGCAACAAAAACAATTAAAAGTCTTCTGACAAACATAAATACTCCTTAACTCTACTATAGTGTTATTTTATAATGTAACGCAATCTAATATTTTTTCAATTTGCAATCGCTACTATTGTGCTGTATATTTCTTGTTCGGCATAAAATAAAGTACAATAATATAAAATAACAGGTCAAAATATGTTCAGAAAAGAAATAAAAGTGACAGACTGCACGCTGCGTGATGGCGGCTTAATTAATAAATGGCAGTTTTCACATGAATTAGTTCGCAATGTATTCCTCGCGATAAATCAATCCGGTGTGGATTACATGGAATTAGGCTATCGCGCCTCGGCGAAAATGTTTGACCCGAAAGAATACGGACCATGGCGCTTTACTACTGACGAAGATGTCCGTAAAATCATTCAAGACACTCCAGTAAATGTAAAACTCGGCGTTATGGTTGATATTGGTCGGGTTGAAGAAGACGACATCGCTCCTTGCGAAGAAAGCCCTCTGGATTTCATTAGAGTTGCTACATATATTCAAGATGTTGACAAAGCAATCGCACTGGCTAATCATGTTGATTCCAAAGGTTATGAATCATTTATTAATATCATGGCAATTACCACAGCCAATGACCTTGAACTTGCTCAAGCATTACAGCAAATTGAAGCGGAAACTAATGTTACAGCGGTAAATATCGTTGACAGCTTTGGCTTCCTCTATTC
>JAHOYW010000281.1 GCA_019038735.1 Victivallales bacterium
ATTCACTCTATTTCAATCCAGTGCCGAAATATCCAGCGACCACACGTGATGTTGCTTTTGTGGCTGATAAATCATTAGAACATCAAGCTGTAATCAAGTTCATTAAAAGTGCTAAGTTAAAGAATTTTGAATCAGTCAAACTCTTTGATATCTTTAGCGATGACAAAGCTATCGGTGTCGGCAAAAAAAGCATGGCTTACACTTTGACTTTCAGAAATTCCGAGCGAACCCTGACGGACAAAGAAGTAAATAACGCTTTCGAAAAACTCCGCCGCCGCATGGAATCTCAACTAAATATCGAACTACGCTAAAAGAGACAAGTTATAAGATACAGAAGATAAGTACAAATATAATTTGACTTTTTAAACTTTTCAGGCTATATTGACGAATCTTGTTATGCAGCTATGTACACAATCTTGAAGGAGATAGTTATGTTTACGATCTTTAGAATATTAACTTTGGCACTGATAGGGATATTTCTCACTGCTTGCCATAACTCCGAATACTATAGACAGCAACGCGTGGAAAAAGCACGAAAAGATTATGCTAACATCAATAAAAGAATTACTGATGAGAATAAAGTTTTCACCCTGAATGAATGCATCAATGATGCCCTTAAACATAATTTAGCACTCAAGGTATATGACCTCAAGGAACAAATCGCCAGCGAAAAAGTAACTGCTCGAATGCTCGGCATGTTGCCCGAATTGAATATTAACAATCAATTAAACTCCCGTAACAAAACTCCGGGCGCGAGAAGTCAAAGCATAGAAACTGGAAAACAAAGCCTGGTATCCAGTAGAAGTATAGATAATACGGTTAATAATATTAAAATAGAATTAGCTATCAGTACTTTGGATTTTGGCTTGGCTTTCCTTAATTCCGCACAGGCTGAAGACCGCCGCTTAATCGCTATAGAACAGAAAAAACGTGCTGCCCAAAATCTAGTTTTTGATGTAGTTAAAACTTATTTCAAGGTTGCCGCGTCTCAGGATGCCATCGAAACAGCTAAAAAACTTCTGTTAAAATGTCGCAATCTGGAAAGAGTTTTTATTAAATTAAATAATGATAAATCAGTTTCCCCTTTCCGTCTTCTTGATGAAAGAAAACGTTTCATCAGGCTCGAAAAACGCTTAATGTCATATCGCCGCCACTATCAGGATTCATGTATTGAATTACGCTCTCTAATGGGATATGTCCCTCATGAAAAAATAAAAGTTGATACCCGCTGGTTAAGGAAACTGAATATAGCCAGCCTGCCTTCAATTGACATAATGGAAAAGCTTGCTTTAACAGAACGTCCTGAACTTTATCAGTTGGATTTCGAATCAAATGTCCTCGTCAAT
>JAHOYW010000256.1 GCA_019038735.1 Victivallales bacterium
AGCAGTTTATGTTTAAACACAAGATCCCTACCGGTAAAGCGGCGTGTTTTGAAGATGTCGCTCCGGCACTGGAATATGTGAGCAAAGAATTCAGCGATGGAGCTAAAGGCATTGTCATCAAAGCTGACGGACTTGCCGCCGGCAAAGGTGTTTGCGTGGCACTGGAAGAAAACGAAGCACTGGATTTCGTAAAATCATGTTTTGACGGAGTATTCGGCGGAGCCGGAAGCAAGGTTTTAGTTGAAGAATGCCTCTTTGGCGAAGAAGCTTCTATACTGGCTTTTACTGATGGCAAAACTATCGTTCCGCTGGTAAGCTCACAAGATCACAAACGCGCCTATGATGGCGACAAAGGCCCTAACACCGGAGGAATGGGCGCCTACTCACCGGCTCCAGTAATTGATGACACGATGATGGCACAAGTCAAAACTGAAATATTGGATAATTTTTTAACTGGTATTCAGGAAGATAAGTTGAATTTCCATGGTCTGGTCTTCGTCGGCGTAATGGTTACGGACGCAGGACCGAAAGTGTTGGAATTCAATGTTCGTTTCGGTGATCCCGAAGTCCAAGCTGTGATGCGCCGTTTTGAAGGCGACTTGCTCGATACAATGATTAAAGTTGTTGACGAACGCTTGGATGAAGCAGAATTAATATGGTCGAAAGAAGTAGCGGTTTGTGTAGTTCTGGCGTCCGGCGGTTATCCTGTGTCTTACGAAAAAGGCTATGAGATTACTGGTTTGAATGAAGCGGCGGAAGACGGAGCAATAGTCTTTCACGCTGGAACTTCAGAAAAAGACGGCAAAATAGTTAATACCGGCGGGCGGGTACTTGGAGTTACGGCACGCGGAGTCAATATAAAAGAAGCTATCGAAAAAGCTTATAAAGCTGTCGATAAAATTTCGTGGCAGGATTGTTTCTGCCGTAAAGATATCGCTTATCGTGCATTAGCGCGTGAAAAATAAAATTAAAGGAGATTTTCCTAATGAAAAGAACTGCATTAATGATGGTCGCTGTTGTTGCTATGGCGTTTGCTGTAACAGGATGTACAAGTGTCGAAACTTCAAAAAACTTTAACGGCTTAGGCATAACTACTGCCCGTTCAAAACCTGTCGTGCATATCAACGCGCGGATTAACGGCGTGTTTTTGTTTGATGCCTTCCCATTGTTTTGCGGAAGCGTGAACAATGTTGATAAAGTCGCGGCTTTTGTAAATACCGTCAGTCTGGATAACACTATGGGATTAATTACACGTCAAGCTCGCGGACTCGGCGCGACAAAACTGGTAAATCTCAATTCTTACTATAGATCTTACTGGTTATGGTACACAGTATTATTG
>JAHOYW010000135.1 GCA_019038735.1 Victivallales bacterium
GCCAAAATCCTGTTCAGGGCAGATGTCCGGGTAAATATTGTATTTTTCAAAAACTTTCGCTGTTTCTTTACCGCAAACCGCGATTTTCGGCAGTTTCCGCAAATCCATACCGGACTCGAGGAGAAGTTTTGCGGCAGACGGAGAATTTACGATAAGCCAGTCGGCTTTGCTGATTTTTTCAAAGCAAAACGGCTCAAGAGGACTTTCGCCCTCCAGATTTTTTTTGGAGGGCGAGACTCTGTCGAGCCGCTGTATTTCAATCATCGGCATGCAGATCGGTATTCCGCCAAAATCGCGAATTTCCCTGACGGCTTTATCTTTCAAAGCCTCGCTACCAGTAAAAAGCACGCGAATATTGCTCAAAATTCCGTGTTTTTTGTAGAGAAAACGACTATCGGCGATATTACCGGTGATGATAATTCCCGGCATTGAAGTTTCGGGTAGTTTATCAGCGATATTGGCGATTGTGCCGCTGACAACTGTACAGTCAGGATATCCGGCATTGAATACTACGGCGGCGGGCATCTCAGGAGAATAAGCATCAGATAAAAGATGCTTTGTAATTGTTTTAAGTTCGCTGACCCCCATGAAAAACACTTGTGAAAAGTTTTTTCTTTCTTCATCGCTTATCCATTCAATGAGATGCGAACCGGATTTTCGAGGAGTGGCAACGCTGAAACCGCGAGATATTCCGCGTCTTGTCAAAAGCAAACCAGTGGAAGTTGTCGCGGCGGCGAGACTGCTCACGCCGGGCAAAACTCTATGCGGCAATTCAAAAACATCGAGAGCCTCGATTTCTTCCGCGAGCCGCCCAAACATGCCCGGGTCGCCACCTTTAAGGCGGACAACCCTTTTGCCGCTTTTAGCGGAATTGACCAACAATTTACAGATTTCTTCTTGAGAGTGCGAATGTTCTCCTTGACGTTTTCCGACATATACGCCTTCTGCTCCAGCAGGGAGATATTCGAGCAGTTCTTGCGGACAAAGCGCGTCATAAAAGCAGACATCACAATTTTTAACAGCTTCAACAGTCCCCAAAGTCGCGTTATCTTTAGTTCCAATTCCAGCTCCGGCAAACACTACAGTTTTAACGAATAATTTTCTTAATAAATTAAATACTGGATTATGTTTTTTAAAGACCAGCGCAAGTTGACCTTGTGCTGACGGCGGACTTAGTTCTGCCAAAGGGATATATTCCGAAATACGCTCGGCAAGACCGAGTCGAATCATACCAGCCGCCGCCATGATTAAAATATCATATTTACCGGCATCAAGCTGTGCGATACGATCGTCAATATTGCCTCTGATATTCAAGTTTTGACCGTCAGG
>JAHOYW010000242.1 GCA_019038735.1 Victivallales bacterium
GTGTAATATAAGCATATGTGACAAATTAGTCCAGTATTTATCTGGAATAAGTGCATTTACTTCTGCTTCAATTTTTAGCGGATTATCCGATTTCGTTATTCCCAGTCGTTTGAGAATGCGTTTTACATGTGTATCAACAGGAAAACCGGGAATATCGAAAGCGACGCCCAGAACAACATTGGCACTTTTTCTGCCGATTCCCGCAAGTTTTGTCAATTCCTGCATGCTTTGCGGGACTTTGCCGGAGAAATCATCTCTCAGGCTTTTCGCGGCAGAGATGATATTTTTAGCTTTATTACGGAATAATCCACCTGTACGGATAAGATTTTCAACATCTTTCAGCGGCGCGACAGCCAGACTTTCAATATCGGGATATTTCCTGAATAGTTCGCGGCTAATTATATTGACCCGAATATCGGTGCATTGTGCTGATAGTTCCACTGCTACCAATAATTGAAAAGGGCTTTCGTGATTAAGCGGACAGGGACAAGTGCTGTACTTTGAAAATAAAATTTGATTTATTTCAGAAAGTAAAGCTTTCTTCCCCTTTTTATTCATGATTAAGCCTGACTGTTTTTAACAAAGTTTTTGAGCATTATTAAGCCGTATTTCTGGCTTTTTTCAGGGTGGAACTGCGTACCGCAAACATTATTCTTCCCGATAATAGCAGTAAATTCATTAATATATTCACAACTGCCGATAGTACATGCCGGATCATCCACCGCGACATAATAGGAGTGTACAAAATAAAAATAACTTTCATCAGGAACACCCTTCATAAGCGGGTGCATATTTTTTATTTTTACATTATTCCAGCCCATGTGCGGAACTTTTTCGCCGACTTGAGGGAAACGCAAAACTTTTCCTTTAAACAAAGCCAAGCCCTCAACTCCGGGAGCTTCTTCACTGCTTTCAAGCATCATCTGCATTCCGAGACAAATGCCGAGTATATTTTTACCCGTTTCAGAAGCTTTTTTTAGTGGTGCTTCAAAACCGCGTGAACGCAGGTTTTCCATGCCGTCACCGAAATGCCCGACACCGGGCAGGATTATAGAATCAAATTTTTCCAGTTCATCCGCTTTATCCACCAGACGAATTTCTCCGCCAACTGCTTCAAGTGCTTTGGAAACACTCAACAGATTACCCATATTATAATCAACTAACGCGATCATTAGCATGCCTTATGTTATTTCAATAAACAAACTACGGTTTACTATAGCCGATACAGCCATATAAGCAAATCAGGAATGGTGTTAAGTCAGCTTTAAAGAATCAGGAATTTTTTATTCTGTAAAAATGCTTCAAAAAAAGATC
>JAHOYW010000335.1 GCA_019038735.1 Victivallales bacterium
GCTACGCCCCAGCATAAAGCAGATGTTCAAATGAAAAATGGCGGGAGCGACGGGACTCGAACCCGCAACATTCAGATCGACAGTCTGATACTCTAACCAGTTGAGCTACGCCCCCAGTTTTTCAAGTGAGCGATTAACATACTACATTAGAGAAAAAAATCAAGAGATAAAAGTTAAGATTTGGATATATTTTGTGTTTTTTTTTGAATAAGAGATTATTCTTTTTATTTTAGCAACTTGGGGTCAATTTTTCTTAAGGTCAAAACTTGTACAGCAATCGCGCAGACGATGAATACTGCCGCAATTATAAATGGTAAATTGCGGTTCCCAGTCTGATCCACCAAAAATCCGCCAGCTAAAGGAGCTACTATTCCAGTTAATCCAACTACAACTTCATTTAACGATACATATTTACTGCTTTTTTCTGGATGAACAAGAGAATGAAACACCAGATAGAAAAAGAAACCACTGGCGTAAATTCCAAACATAAACGCTCCCAGATAAAATGTCCAGATGTTCGTGCCGCACCAGAATAATACCATTCCAGTGACCCCGCAAAATGAAAATAACATTATCGGAATGATCTTATACATCCAATAACGACTCCTGATTAATAGTAAAGAGAAAAAACCTTGTGAATACGATACTAAGGCCATTATATATCCTAATTCTTCTTTAGAAACGTTTAAAAGCTCAGCTTTATATGGGAATAGCGCACGAATCAAAGTAATAGCAAAACACCCAACCCCGGCAGTCAACCAGCCCAGCCAAACAAGATCAGGCAATTTGGAATAATCCACCTTGGATTCAATTTTGACTGTTTCTGCTTTCGGGTTTGTACGGTGAAGCCGCTCAATATAAGCTTTAAGCGGCCAGGTCGCGATGGCGACAAAGAGCAGAAAAACAATATTGAGCCAATAACAATATTCCCAGCCTTTTTCAGGATACAAATTTGCCCAAACTAAGGAAACGATAAATGGACCGCTTGCGATTCCGCAACTCCAGGCAAAACCATAAATGGCAGTAGAACGCGATACTCCGGCATGGACGTCTTTGTCAGAAGCTTTCATGAATGCCTGGAATGAACAGAAGAAAAATGCACTGCCGAGCCCAGCGATAAGAGACCAATATAACTGTATTGCCGGGTTATTGAAAAATATCAATAATAATATAGCTACTGTCATTATACCGCATCCGATGTTTATTAACACAGGAGCTCGATGAGAGTTGTTGATTTTACCTACAAAAAATGAAAAAAATGAGTGTCCGAAAGCCCATGCTGTAACTGGAAGCGTGCAGCTTAAAGC
>JAHOYW010000068.1 GCA_019038735.1 Victivallales bacterium
TTCGACCTGTGCGAAGAATATAATCAATAACAACAGCTAATTATGGCCAAAACTTTCTATTATGTTTCTCTCTAAATGGGAGCAAGAATGCTACTACGATTTACAACCGCCTAATCAGCGAATTGGTTGATAAAAATGTGGTCAGATTCAATATTGAAAAAAAGTACGGGACAAATCACGAAAAATATGCGAATATTTGATAGCGCAGTAGGTTTATGAATTAAATTCAAGAATGAAAGGCTATCAAATGGGCAACTACAAAATCAGAGTTAAGGTTGAGTTTATTGAATGTGACGATCCAGAACAGAATTCGCCGATGAAACAGAACGATGGCAGCTTCGAAATGTCAATCGATGAAGCGGATGCAATAAGTATTGATAATTGTGAAACAGCTGTTATGCGAACATCACATGAAGCGATTCGTGCTGCACTATCTGAGCATTTGTCGCAGGCTTCAAAAAAAAAGCCCTCGAAAAAGCGAAATCGCAAATAGTCGTCATTAATGAAAGGCCTTATGACGTAGATGGTGAAGCCGGTCGATTTCATTTTGCGACCCATAGAGTTGTTCAGAATGGCAAGCGCATTTTTGATACGTCTAAAGAGATATTTCCTACGCTGCGAGGTAAAGAATATTACCGGACTGTGGGTTTCAAAGAATTGGCTTATATTTACGGGGACACAAACGAATCATTTCGCAAAACAGCCGCGTTGATCAATCGTATACGCCATCAGCAACAGGGCGGAACCCCCTCTCGTACGCTTCAGGAGAGTACGGAAAGGGAGGGACAGCAAATATTAGATTATGTGAAGGATCGATCAAATCGAATATTGGAGCAAAATGGTTTTTCTGAAGATGGCCAATATCAAGGAAAAATCCCGGATTATTGTCAAGGGGAGCCTGTTTTGTTGCCATCGGCAGATATAATCAAAGCAGCAAATCAATGTTCAGATAATTTTGATAAAGCGCAGTTATTGAACAATGCAGTCGGCTATGAAGATCCAACAATGACAACCAATATTGCAATCGATGATGTTAATGTTAAACGGCAAAACTCCAGTAGGCCGGGGGAGGATAGCGAAAAGCAAAAGAAAAAATATGCCCACAATACAATCGCGCATATTGAGAATGGTGAGGAGAAGTATACGCTTAACGGTGAGGACACAAAAAGCGTTTTGCTTTTTATAATGGCCTTTTGTTTCAATAATAATCTGATTGGAACCCGTCTACAGTTCTTTACCGATGGTCATACGCTTTTGAACAAGGCAATTTTGAAAGCCTTAAGTTGGTACAGCAATATAG
>JAHOYW010000116.1 GCA_019038735.1 Victivallales bacterium
GACTTCTACATGCATAGTTCATCTTTAGAGTTTATCGTCCTTTTGCTATGCCAATGAACCGGGCTCACATCCAGACTAGTCTTTGTTAGATCTTACCGTAAAACCAAAAGACCAGGTTTTAGGCCAGGGCGCTTGATGACGCTTCTACCCTCTTAGCGTCCGTCAGAGGAGAAACGTAGCGAAACTAGGCCGCTAATGCGTATTGTTCTTCAGCAATTAATATTGCAATCGGTGATTAACGAGGCCAACGATTATCCTCGGCATGCCATCAACTAGTAGCTAATCCAGTCGAATCCAGTTCACCCCCATGAGAAAACCATAAGAGAACTTTGGTATATAGAACTTACTCGCAAAGAAGTGTTTTTGCAAGTTGTTATTGAAAAAAGAACACGGATATATTTAGAGAAGATCAGCCGACTGACGAGCCTGTGGGGATGTCGCCATCGATAGTAATCAACTTCAAATCTTTGCCGTCTTTGGCGGCTAAGAGCATTCCCTGGGATTCAACTCCGCGGATTTTGGCTGGTTTCAGGTTCGCTACAATAACTATGTTCTTACCGACCATATCCTCGGGCGTATAGAATTGCGCTACTCCGGCAACCAGTTGGCGTTTTTCTTCGCCGACTTGAATTTGCAGCTTTAACAGTTTATCTGTACCTTCTACTTTTTCAGCTTCCAGAACTTTCGCGGTTTTTAGTTGTGTATTGAAGAATTCATCAAAACTAATTAAGCCCTCGCCAAGCGGTTCGGCTTTCTTTTCTTTTTTCTTTTCAGGTTTTTGTTCTTTTGCTTCTTCCAGTTTTATGCGCAAAAATAATGCGTCAAGGTCGTGCATCTGCAGACCGCTCAAAATATTTTTGTCCTGCTTGAGAGTATCTAAATGTCCTTCACTCGCTTTTTTTATGCCCAAAGCATCACGCAGAGCAGTCATTTTATCCGGCATGACCGGGTCGAGCAGGATTGAAATTTTACGCAAGGCTTCGGCAACGCAATACAAAACTGTATTTAAGCGTTCAGTCTCTCCTTTCTTAGCCAAAGCCCATGGCGCGGTTTGCTCCATGTAACGATTTCCGGCACGAACGGCATTCATTATGTGATCGAGACCTTGATTGATGCGCATAGTTTTGAGCGCTTTTTCCATTTCAAGAATAGCATTATCAACTGCCGCGTTTAATTCATGTTCTGTTTCTGTAAAGTCGCCGGGCTGCGGAATAAACCCCTCGCCGTGGCGTAAAGTCATTTTTACTACGCGACTGGTCAAGTTACCCAAATCATTCGCAAGGTCACTGTTATAGCG
>JAHOYW010000172.1 GCA_019038735.1 Victivallales bacterium
TCTCATACGGAGAGGCTTATCACGAACTGCGCTGATATTGGATAAAGGTCTATATCCATACGCCCCACCTGAAGGATACATATTCTTTTCCCATTTTCCGTGACTACCCAGTAAACCCGAATGACCAAAATCAGCTATCAATACTTTGCTAACGGAACTGGGATCCCCTAATATGCTAAATTTTAAAAGACATTGATCCGGTTTAAAATCCGAATGGGCAACACCCGCTTTGTGTAAATTTATCATTCCACTCACCAATTGTAACATTATTCTCGTTACAATATGAAATGGATATTGTTCCTGTTCACACAAATAACCCTCGTAATAACTCCGTAAATTCATGTCCATTCCTTCGGACCATTGAAATTTATATAAAGGATTTCTAAATGGTAGTTCGGAGGATATTAAAAATGGACATGGTATAGTACCACCAAAATAATTTTTATAAGAATTCTTGCAAAATTTCCCTAAATGGTTATTTATCGCTATCTCTTTATCTGTTTTTTCTCTGGAATCTAGTATTTTAACCGTAGCTAAAGCCGATTTAGTCGCCGGATTCAGTGGTGGATATTGGGATATATTATCAGCATAAAGTTTCCGGGCTCCGGGAATCTTAATATTTCCTGGTATAAAGTCATATAAACCAGCAGAACCTGATACACCAGCCCCCAAAGCTCTTTGGAAAAAAAATCCACCTTGTTGTAAAAATTCATTATTCACTTCAAATCTTCGCGAATCCATCCTCTCTCTCGCTTCGGTGGCGTAATATCTCCCACCGACAGGAATTGGATTTCTTGCGCTTGATGGGTCGGACGCAACTTCAGCCACTAAAGCATCCACATCCATTTCATCGTCATCAGAATCGCTATCAGAATCGCTATCACCAACTTCATAATCACTATCGTCATCACTGGGCATTGCAACCTCAAATGCTCTCATTATCCGGTCTTTTCGCGCCTGTTCTTCGAGTTCTTCTTGTCGAATTTGCTCACGCATTAACTCATCTGCTTTTTTGCTAATTTGTAGTTTAGTTACTCCTTTACCCAACAACCACTCACTCGCCTGTTGCCAGGGCCACAAGGTATTCTTTCGGTCCCGCTCTGCGTTCCTTAGTGTGCTTGCTGCGCGACGATAATTACTTTTCATCTGTCCATGTCTTTTACTTTTCTGGTTTCTTAACTTAGTTTGTCGCTTATCGATCAGTCTTTTACTTTTTTTCCACTTTACTCTAAATTTATGAGATACATTTCTACTTTTTTTCTTACTCGCTTTACG
>JAHOYW010000025.1 GCA_019038735.1 Victivallales bacterium
TTTATTTTCTTTTTTCTTTTTCAAAATTAACGAAAGGCACTTTGGAGATAACCGGCAAACGCGCGAAGGCATCAACATCCATAGGCGTAAATTCACCTTTCTCAAAATAATAATGCGCTAAACCACCAACCATCGCGGCGTTATCAGTGCAGTATTTGCGTTCCGCTAAACGTAATTTCGCGTTCTTCGGCAGAGCCAGCGGCAGGCGTTCACGCAAAACAGAATTACAGGCAACTCCACCACATAAGACTACTGTTTTTACATCATATTCCTTTGCCGCCATAGCGGTTTTTCTGCATAAAACATCAACTATAGCTTCTTGATAGGAAGCTACCGTGTCATATAAAATCTGTCCTTCAAGCTTGCCGTTTTCTTCCTCAAGCTTGCGAACATGGTATAATAACGCGGTTTTCACTCCGCTGAAACTGAAATTTAATTTATGCTGCGGCGCAACAGCTTTGCCGGCAGCTCCGGTCAAAGGACGTGGAAAATGATATTTTAAAGGATCACCTAACTCAGCGGTTTTTTGAATAATCGGTCCTCCCGGATAACCTAGATCAAGCATTTTAGCGGCTTTGTCCAGTGCTTCACCAGCGGCATCGTCAATAGTTGTACCAACCAGTCTGGCTTGTCCTTCAGAATCTATCAATAAAAGCGCGGTATGTCCGCCGGAAACAACTAGAGCTAGAATCGGATAAGTTTCTTTTTTCTGTAAAACCGCTGCTCCACCGTCAAGGAATGACGCATAAATATGCGCGATAAAGTGATTTATTCCAATAAAAGGAAGATTATGCCCAATAGCTACGCCTTTAGCGAGATTCAAGCCAACCAGTAAGGCAGGCATCAAACCAGGACCATTAGTTACCGCAACCGCGTCGAGATCAGCGAAGGTGGCTCCGGCATTTCTGAGAGCAGTCTCCAGCACTGGACGCGCGGCGACTAAATGTTCACGCGCTGCGAGTTCCGGCACAACTCCGCCATGTACAGCATGACGAGCGATTTGCGAAGCGACGCAATCACCTAAAACTTGCGAACCATCCTTTACTACCGCCGCCGCGGTTTCGTCACAACTGCTTTCTATTCCTAAAATCAGACTCATTTTTATATCCTGTCAATGTTAATTCAACAACACAAATATAATCAATTTAACTAAAAAAACAACATTTATTGTGAAATGCTATTGTTTTTTAATGTTTGCGGTTTCATACTAAATACAATGATAATCATAAGAGAGGTGTATTATGTCAGCACAAAACGATGTTTTTTC
>JAHOYW010000027.1 GCA_019038735.1 Victivallales bacterium
CTATTACAACATCATTTATCAAAAAAATATAAATTAAAATTAAATATTTTTCATTTTTGGTATATCTTGGTACATGTACACAAAAAAAATTGTCAAGCTTGCATTAGTATACCCTAAGTATTTTCAAGTCATCACAGACTTGAATTGAATATTACTTTTATTTTTCTTGAGAGCGGTTATATTAACAGGGAATTTAATAAAGGATAATTTTTTGCTATGAGATATCTCATTATTTTTATATTTGCTGTCCTGCTGATCGGTTGCGGCAAAGAAGAAGTTCCGCCTCCGCCTACAGCTCACGCTTTTCTGGTAAAAAAACTATTTAATAATCTTGCTAAAAAAGAGCACAAGACGGCAGTCAAACGTATTCAAAAGCTGCGTGCCTTGGATACCGGCAATGAATATTTGATTCAGTTGGAGGAACGTGAATTTTGCAACAATTACATCACGCAAGCTCAAAAAGAACTTAATGACAAGAATATTTCTCAAGCGATCGCGACAATAAGCAAGACTAGGGAAAAATATCCTTTAAACCGTAACCTGTTAGCAATCCAAACAGAGCTAGTTCAGCTGAATGAACTAAAAAAATATATCAAACGTTTAAATTCAGCGGATTCCGCGAGAGAAATGAATGTACAAATAGACGCAGTCGCCAAGTTTATCAAGAAATATCCTGAGGGAAAAATTCTGAGTCATGATCTCCGCAAGAAAATACTTAAAGCTTTCAAACAGAAATTATATGAACAGGAACGAGCTCGTTTTGATTTGCTTTGTGACCTCAATACAGCGCGTAAATCGAAAAGACCTGACCATAATTTGAATGCCACCTTGCTAGCCACCCTAGCCACCGCAAATGCCGCGACAATCAACAAAAAAGAACAGGTAAAAGCTAATCTTCTAGACTAAATGCTACAGATGTTTGGCGACAAATTGATAGAAAAATTTATCTTCGTATTTGTGGTATTTTATCTGAAAATGCTTTAACTCTTCAATTATCCTGTCGTAATCAGGACGATCAACAGGATTTTGACTCATCATCTGCATAATGAACTGCGATAACTTATTGCTTATCTCAGAACGAAGTTTGTGAGGTGAAATTACTGGTGACTTCTTTCGAACTTCCAGAATGTCGTCATCGTCTTTAATTTGCTTAAAGGGCTTTTGACCAGTCAACAACTCATATAAGGCTACTCCAAAACTGAATATATCCCCCTTACTATCCTCACAAGCATTTTCTACTTTTTCAGGACTGACATAGTCTGGACT
>JAHOYW010000176.1 GCA_019038735.1 Victivallales bacterium
ACTGAAAATTAAATGCTGAAGTTTGTTTCAAAAAATTTGATAACGAATGGAAATTGACTGGTAAAATAAAAGGTAAGTGATAAGGCTAATCAATCGCAAAGTTGATGGTTTAAAAAATACCGAACTAGAGACCGACCACGTTATTCAACATGGTTGAAACGCTCCCAGGTTTTTATCCAGTCCGTGTTTGGCCGTGTTCTCTTACCAATTGCCAGAGAGTTTTATCTCGCTGTAATATTTTTACTAGTTTTGAAGTGCTTAGTTCTAAACTTTGAGCGGCATTTCTTATGATGAATTCATTGTCGTTGATTATATCCAGAATATGAGCCGCGAATATGGGATATTCATCATTTGATAAACTCACATCAAGGCGCGCCGGAGGTGTGCCGGGAACTACTCTTACTTGCAGGGCTATTTGATAACGTATTTTTTTTAATGCTGTAGCACGGTTTTTGTGTTGACTGCGACTTGAACAATCACTTAGGGCTATGCCGCTTGGCTCATGGGTGAACCTTACGGCATTGGAAGTTTTATTGCGTTTTTGTCCCCCTCGCCCGGATGCTTTAAAAAAGTCCAGACGACAGGCTTTTTCCAGCTCTGAATCGCTCAATTTCAGCCAGTCATCACGTTTCTGATTAAAAATAAATGTTTTACTCATCTTAAAACCCTAATAATTTTAATTTTCTCTTTGTGCTTTTTAATATAGAGGCTATAATATAACAAGTCAAAATAATACTATCAAAAATGTAGCACAAGCGTCTCGCTTGTGAATATACTCAAGCGAGACGCTTGAGCTACATTGCTAAAAATGTATAAGAGGTTGATCCTTAATGAAAATATTAGTTGTTGGTAACGGCGGCAGAGAACATACTTTGTGCTGGAAATTGGCGCAAAGCGCGCAAGCTGATAAAATTTACTGCGCTCCCGGAAACGCCGGAATAGGAGCAGTCGCGGAATGCGTTGATATTGGCGTTTCAGAAATGGATAAACTAGCCGACTTCGCGGAAAGCGAAGGTATCGGTTTTACGGTTGTCGGACCGGAAGCTCCGCTTTGTGATGGTTTAGTGGATGTCTTCCAAAAACGCGGTCTGAAAGTATTCGGTCCAGACAAAGAAGCCGCCCAACTCGAAGGCAGCAAGGATTACGCCAAGCAATTTATGTTTAAACACAATATCCCTACCGGCAAAGCGGCGTGTTTTGAAGATGTCGCTCCGGCACTGGAATATGTAAGCAAAGAATTTAACGA
>JAHOYW010000164.1 GCA_019038735.1 Victivallales bacterium
CGACTGACAAAGAATCCGACTGACCCTGTCTATTCTGCTTTTCTTTGTTGTTTCAATACTCAACAACACTAGAGGCAATACTATAGACCTCAGCCATAAACACATATTGTTCAGCCAACTCCATGCTCGCATAAGTCAAGGCCGCAATCCTATCATATTCCGTTTCTGTAATATACTGCAACAAATCAAACTTACTTTCCTCACTAATCGTAGTAATGACATTTTCAAATTCAAGCGCAGTACTGTAGCCGAAAAAAGCATAATCATTTCCAATCGAAAACTTTACTTTTTGCATTGTTAAAGTGTCATCAAACATCATGCAGCCTTCATCGAATCTAATTTTTTCATAAATGATTTACTAACTGATCTTATAGAATGCCGGCACCACACGCCCATAGCCCCCTCAGCCCTTGCATCCTGAATCGACATAACTCCATATTTACTCGCTACCTCGCTATTTAACGCTAAAAGAGATTTGCCAAGTATTTTATTCGCTAAAATAGATTTGCAAATCTCTCTCTCCTTACCAGACTTCAAAGGTCTAAAATCCCGCTGATAATATTCAACCAATTCCTGCCCTTTGCTTTCCTCAACAACCTCGACCGCCGTCCTATCGACATTCAATAGTGTTGTTCGCATACTCATTTCAGCATAGCTGTCAAGTCTATATCGTATCACCCGCTCTCCATCTTTGCCAAAGCTCCTTGATTTTAAGATATTGCCACTTTCAATTGCATCATAATATTCAGGCATAACCTTTTTAAGCTCTTTTTTAAAGCGGACAACTTCTCTATTAAGCTGCCTATCAGCCATCTTCGCAGAAAACTTACGCAACTTTTGATTTTCAACAATAAATTGACGCTGCATGTTCCGAATATTTGTTAATACATTCGTCTTGGTCTTGCTCATTGCATCAAAAATCAACTCTTCAAACTGTGCTAAAGTTGCCTTTAATATACTTTGTTGTAACTTAACCGATTCAATACCATATTTCTCAAACAAAAAAGGCGCATATACATCGCCCACGAAAATTTTAGCATTATCTTGTAAAAGATCAACAACAACCAACGTCAAAACAATAATATTCTGCTCAATCCTATTCTGCTCCGCTCTGGAAATCTCTCCCTCTTGCAGTTCTCGCATATAACTTTGAACTGTGCCAGTATATTCAGCCAACGGAGTTTTGACATAATCAATGAGAAATTCGCTTATAGCATCCTGCTCGTTGTCGTCCTGTAAATATT
>JAHOYW010000193.1 GCA_019038735.1 Victivallales bacterium
GGCATATACCAGTTGTTTTAATTGCCACGTGGCAAAAACCGACCAGGGTCAACCATACTTCGAGGTGGAATCCCATAAGCTGGGTTTTAAAATCGGGCGAAATCACCGAAGCTCTGAAAAACGTCCGGACAAATATGTGACCGTCCGCCATGTGCCGATCGATCCGGATTCGTTCAGCTTTTATGTAAAGAATGCACTCACAAATTTTGACCTGCAACCGACGTGGAAAACGGCAACGCCACATAACATTCGACGAAAAACACCGCAGAACAGCGCGTGCAACAACTGTCACGGCAACACCGAGTTGTTTCTCGTCAAAACCGGTGTTCGGCCAAGTTATCAAAACGCCAACCGATCCGTGATTGTCCCGCTGGATGAAATTCCGGTTGCGGTGACAGAATGATTAGACATGCGCGTAAATCCCTGAATTTATAGTAAATAACAAAATACTAAAAAGGAGAAATGTACTGTATGAAAAGAAAAAATGGGTTTACAAAAATGGTTATGGCAATTGCAATGATTATCTGTCTGGCGTTCATTCTGCCGGCACAGGCCAAAAAGGTTATGTCGGCAAAGGATTTTATTGCTGAATGCAAACAGCAGATCAAAGAGATCAATGTCGAGAATGCCCGAATCATGTTTGATTCGGGTGAATGGACTTTTCTCGATTGCCGCACGAATAAAGAATTTAAACGCGGAAGCGTTCCCAATGCAGCCCATGTGCAAAGAGGTGTGCTGGAATTTAAAATCGAAAAGAAATTTCCGGATAAATCCGCCAAAATCGTTGTCTTTTGCAAAAGCGGGAGTCGAAGTACATTATCCGTGTGTACGCTTACCAAGATGGGGTATACGAACGTGGTGAGCATGTCCGGTGGCTGGAAGAAATGGGTTTCCGATGGTCATCCGGTGAGTTAACTCTCAACTGTCGATCTGAATTTGAAAGGGGTTCCCGCGCATACAGGAGAACCCCTTTTTGTTTGATCCCGCCCAAATCCGACCGGTTAACCCTACAGTTGCATAAATTATTGGACTCATTAAAGGTCGACGCGATGGAATCCATTGATAACATGGCAGATTCTGGATACTGGTTTCTGGATGCTCGATGTTTTTGAAATTCACTCTCGGTGAATTACTGATTATCCAGGATCAAGTATCCAGCATCCAGTATCGATCCCATAAAGCTGCCGTCTATCGTCTATCCTCACAAATAATTAAACAGATTT
>JAHOYW010000018.1 GCA_019038735.1 Victivallales bacterium
TTTTTGAAGCATTTTTACAGAATAAAAAATTCCTGATTCTTTAAAGCTGGTTTCAGCATGGAGCTGCATTGCTTTACAGTCAATATGTGCTATGTTGAAACTATGACAAATAACGAATTTCCACAAACTGCTGAACGAATTTTAAAAGCCGCTCTTATGGGGCTTGCAAAATGGACAAACGAACATGTCAGCCTCGATGATTATCTGGATCAGGATGTTTCTCCTGAACTGCGTCCTCCTGTAGCGAGTATGTTGTTTGAATACTTTCGCAATAAAGCTTTAATTGACCGGATTGTTGCTTCAAAATGCGCTCGTGCGCCTAAGCCGCGCTATCAGCGTTTGTTGGCGATGACTGTTACTCAATGTTTTTTTCAAAATGGAATCAGGGCGGAATCAGCGGTCAATGTCGCGGTAGATCTGGCGCGACAGAATTATGCTAAGTCCACCAGCGGATTTATCAATGGGGTGTTGCGTAATGTACTCAGAACCAGCCTGAATGAATATCAAAAAGAAATAGCCGGGAATATTTTATTTCGTTTCCCGAAAGTTTTACAAAATCGCTGGAGACAAACTTTTAATACTGAAGAGTTACAGTTAATGAGTAATTCCCTTGCACAGGAAGCTCCTTTGACTTTTCGTTTGACTGGTGAGCTCAGTAATGAAGAACTCGATTCAATAGAAGCAGTGAAACTTCCAGCATTTGAATGGGCACCGAATATGGTCTTTTTCTCTGCCGGGCAAAGCAAAGAGTTGTTTAAACAGAATTTTCTTACGACCGGTAGAATTTATATTCAGGATCCGGCGACTGCTTTAGCCCCTTGTATGGCAGAAATTAAAGGTGGTGAACGTATTTTGGATATGTGCGCCGCACCGGGAGGGAAAGCTTTGATTTTAGCGGAAGGTCTCAAGGGGAGCGGCAAACTGGTCGCGGCAGATCGTTCAGAGAAACGTCAGGAATTGACCCGTGAAAATTTTGAAAGCCGTGATTTAAAATGTGAAATTGTGATCGGAGCCGCACATCAATTACAATTCCCAGCGGAGAGTTTCGATATTATTCTGGCTGATGTTCCATGCACAAATACTGGAGTATTCCGTCATAAATCAGATGCTTTATGGCGTTTTAAGAAGGAAGATTTGAATGACACCGTGAATTTGCAGCTTAGTATTTTGAACAAAGCCGCGGAACTTCTTGCTCCGGGCGGTCAAATTATATAC
>JAHOYW010000192.1 GCA_019038735.1 Victivallales bacterium
GCAAATATGGCTGTCAAGGGAGTAGTGCAGACGGCTCAAAATCATGGGGACTTCAGCATGCAAACTCCTCGTATAGCGACGATAAAAGCACGGAAAGATGACTTTGATAACAATTTTTCACAAAACAATGTAATCGAAAATCTGCCTCATATTGACGGCGTGAATTATCAGCAAAATAAAGCTCAGGACGGAGCTTTATATATCACCGCTACCGGTAATACTCGCAATAAGAATTCCATTCTAAAAGAAGCCGGGTTTAAATGGAACTCCAGCCGTAAGCTCTGGTGGAAGGCCGCCTGATGTAAAATTAATAATAACGATCCCATTCGTGCGCTTGGCACGGATGGGATTAGGTCGATAATTTAACATATTTTGCTCTATCTATTTTATCAAACCTCATTTGGATAATATTTTCTGCTGTACTTGCTGTTTTTATCTGACCATAGCTTGACCAGCATCAACCACTAATGTTTGAGCGGTTATTCTGCGTGCTTTATCTGAGCTCAGAAAAACTACGGCATCAGCAATATCCTGTCCCTTGATTTCTTTATTAAGCATAGTCTTGCTAATATAATAAGGAATAACTTCTTCGGGTTTGATTCCGTATTTTTTGGCACAGACTTCAATGTATTCAGGATTCCATATTTTTGAACCCTCGAAAACATTGCCCGGACAAACTGAATTCACTCTGATATTATGAGTGCCAAGTTCCATCGCCCAGCCGCGTCCCATATGCAGTTCTCCTGCCTTAGTAGCATTGTAAGCTGTATTGTTTTTGCTAGCGTCAATACCTGATTTAGAACTTATATTAACAATAGACCCGCCCATGTTCTGTTTAATCATGATTCTGGACACTGCCCGCGCCATGAGAAAATATCCTGTTAAGTTGACTTCCAGAGCAAAACGCCATTTATCTACAGCTAGATCCGTCAGAGCAAATGCCGGAGCAACGCCCGCGGCATTGACCAGTATGTCCAGTCCGCCCCAGTTATTTATAAGATTTTCAAAAACATTATCAATATTATCTTCATCAGTTACATTACAGTTCAGGACAATAGTGGCTGAAGAGGCTAATTCGTCAGCTATGATTTTAGCGGTTTGAAGAGCAGCTTTTTCATCAATATCCGCCAAAGCAACCATCGCTCCCGCTTTCGCCAGACCGATAGCAATACTTCTGCCCAGTCCACTGCCGGCACCAGTAACCACCGCGATTC
>JAHOYW010000320.1 GCA_019038735.1 Victivallales bacterium
GAGTTCATGCTATACGTATCAACCCGGGAAACATCGGCAGTGAAAACTGCATCCGCCAAGTCGCTGAAGCTGCCGGAAATGCGGGTATTCCAATTCGTGTCGGTTCAAATTCCGGGAGTATTTCAAATAAAGTCATGGAAGAACTGCGTAAGTCCGGCAGTAAGAGCGAGACAATAATTGCTAAAGCTTTAGTTCAAAGCGCCCTTGAGCAATGTCAAAAACTTGAAGCTTATGGTTTTAATCAAATCAAAGTATCCTTAAAGGCATCTGATGTGCCTTTGACTTTAACTGCCTGTCGACGCTTTGCTAATGAAACAGACTATCCTTTACATTTAGGCGTAACCGAAGCCGGAACTCCCGGGCGCGGAATCATCAAGTCAGCAGTCGGTATCGGAGCTTTACTGCTCGATGGCATCGGCGATACTATCCGAGTAAGTTTAACCGCTGACCCGGTGCAGGAAGTTATCGCCGGAATCCGAATCCTGGAAGCCTGCGGATTGCGTTCAGCAGAACCTGAAATAATTTCCTGCCCGACCTGCGGGCGTACCGAAATAGAATTAATCGCTCTTGCTGAAAAAGTTGAACACTTAATAGATTCGATTAAGGCTTCCGGCAAAAAGATAAACATTAAAAAAATAGCGGTAATGGGTTGCGTAGTCAATGGTCCGGGAGAAGCAAAAGACGCTGATTTTGGTATAGCCGGAGCCGGTAAAGGGCGGGTCGCGGTATTTAAGCAAGGCAAAATTATCGGCACTTATTCGCAAGAAGAAGCTTTCGAAATCCTCCGCAGGGAAATAGAGTAGCAAGATTTCGTTTGATTATTTGCTGAAAGTGTGGTAGATTTATATATAAACTAAAAATAAAACGTATAGGAGGTTTTCCAATGTTAAAAAGAATTCTTACAATCGCTGTATTAGCCGCAGGAATCACTTGTTTTGCCGGATCAGGAGTCAGGATAGATATAGATGGAGTAAAAAACAAAATTCTTCTTAAACCGGGTAAAAGCAGTAAAGGCTTGAATGTTATTAATTCCAATAAATATTATTTATTGCTTAAATCAGCGATGAATTTGTCAGACAAATGGCAGAAGTTTTCTTTTAGTTTTACCCCGAATAAAGATGGTATTGTCAATATCCATTTAAAGGGAATCTACCATAAAGTTAAAGGTGCTAAAAAACTCACTGAAGCATGGGTAGCTTATGATAATATAACTG
>JAHOYW010000013.1 GCA_019038735.1 Victivallales bacterium
AAACTAAATGGAAGGAATCGAGTCATGAAAACCGCAATCAAAAAACTAACTCTGACGTCGGTCCAAGCACTCCTGCGGAATTAGGGCGTTTCGGCGCATCGCTGATAAAAGAAAATATTTCCGTCAGCACTATCGGGGTTGGTGTTGATTACAATGAAGATTTAATGACCGCGCTTTCGCAGAACAGCGACGGCAATTTTTATTATGTTGAGAACAGTTCCGACCTGCCGCGCATATTTTCCACAGAACTCGGTTCCGCGCTGAAAGTAGCGGCAAAATCAATTCGGCTCAAAATAATCTGTCCCGAGGGAGTCATTCCGCAGGGAATACTCGGACATCAGTGCCGGATCAACGGCAACAGCATTGAAATGAACTTTAACCAGGTTTACGGCGGTCATGAAAAATCACTAATCATCCAGGTTGAAGTTCCAGCAAAGACGGCTGGTTCTCAGATGAATATTGCACAGGTAGAAGTCAATTACCAAGGTCTTGAGGATAAATATAAGCACCGAGTACTTAGCACGGTTAGTGCTGAATTCAGCGCGGATCGAAAAGTCGTCGCAAAAAACCTGAACTTGAAAGTCAAGGCGGAAGTCGCGATTCAACAAGGAGCTGTACTACGCGAGGAAGCAGTAAAACAGGCTGATAAAGGAGACTTTGAAGGAGCCAAGAAGAAACTTAGCAAAGCTGTTGTTATCCTGAATCAGGCTGCCGCTGTAACCGGAGACAAAGAGCTTAAAGATCAGGCCGACGACGTCAAAGCCGACGAGTCAAATCTTGCTCCAAGTAGTTACAAACGAGAGCGTAAGAAACTCAAGGGAAAAAGCTATCAGTACCGTAACAATCAAATGTATATTCAAAAATAATAAGCTAAACCGACAGGAAAGATGAAGCTAACAGAAAAAATACCGGCATTTGTTTTAATTGCCATCATCATTGCCGGAGCCGCTGCCGCGGCTCTCGGCTATATGGCATTAGGTCTGGCGCGTCATGAACAGGGAATGCGAAACGCTGAAATAAAAAGCGCGGTTTCCGCCCGCGCCAAACTGCTTGCCGGCGAATGCCGTTTGCTGCTTGAACAGCATAAACAAAAATTGATTGACAAACTATATGTAAGCAAGTTGAACTCAAGTGGAATTTCTGATTTGCGTTTTTCATCACCGTTTATCGCAAATGTCTTTATCGCTGATAAACACGGAACATTAGTAC
>JAHOYW010000104.1 GCA_019038735.1 Victivallales bacterium
TAGCCCGGACAAACCTATGCGTTGTTGCTGGTAGAGAACAAGAGCCGGCTGTATATGAGGGTAAAGGTACGATATATGACCTTAAAAAATTGGAAGCCTTAAATAGGGGTATTGAAAAGTTGAAAGAGCAAATCGCCATGGGATTAATAGAGATTGGTAGCAAAACTAAAGTAGAGATTAATGTAGTAGAAGGTAACAGATATTATAACCTTAAAAAAACTGGAATTGGGTTTCATGGCGATACTGAACGGGTAGTTGTTATATGTATTAGTATAGGATGTGACAACTATCCGATGCGTTGGCAGTGGTTTAAGGATGGTATGCCGGTGGGTGAACCAATTGATGTTATCCTTAATTGTGGTGATGTGTATATTATGAGTGAAAAAGCCGTTGGTGCAGATTGGAAGAAAAGTAGTCTATATACCTTAAGACATTCTGCCGGAGCTGAAAAATATAGGAGTTTAAATAAGTGGGAGAAGAGGCGACCGGGTTATGAAGCAAAGTTGAAGGCAAAGGCTGAAAAGCAATCAATTAAGGAGGCGTTCAAAAAGAGCAAAGCTAGTGCACCGAAAAAGAAAAAAATAAATAAAAAAATTAAGGGAAAATCAAAAACAGTTGATGTTGTGGTGTTCGATGAGTATATAAAAGCATTAAAACAACTTAATTGGGAAGACAATGATGCGGACTTTTATAAGTGGATAGCAGTAGAAGCCGGGCACGAATGTACTCCACAACATGCCGTATTTAAGGAATTCCAAGCTATTTGGAGTGGAAAAGCAAAAGATTTTGCTACAAAAATGAATATTACAGAATGGGAAGAAAAGCGAGCATTTTATGTAAATTTGTGTGCTTATGGCAGTTTGTGGTAAGTATAATTAAAAAAATAAAAAAGGAAGACTGGAGATAGCTTTTTATTCTATTTTTTCATCAATATAAATCGGTAGTGTATTATTTTCAGGTTGATATGAACTATTGATCCATTCAATCGTCAGAGGCATTGTTTCCGCGAGAGGCGAATTGCTCGTCCATTGTTCTTTATTGCATAAAATAAATAGTTTTTTGATTCTATTAGAAATACCTCCAGCATTTCGCGGAGGGACATGTTTTAATGCCCATTCGAATTGCATCGATTCTATTTTTGTTGGGAATCCACTAATTATACAAATATGTTTCCAACCAGAACCTTTACTTGTGGTATATTTTGCGC
>JAHOYW010000362.1 GCA_019038735.1 Victivallales bacterium
GAAGACGCTTCCATTGAATTAATGGAAAAATTATGGAATGAGGCGAAAAAATAAATACGTCAGTTATTTTTTCTCGCTAATGAAAGCACGGCTAGGGACAGCCGTGGCTACATCGCAAAACATGAAATAATGTAGCCGCCTCTGTCCCTAGAGGCGCAAACGGACAACTTCTATCCATGGAGAATTTCAGAAAAAAGAGTGACGCCTTAGCGAAAAAATAATTACAAATCAGGAATAATTTTTTATTGATTGTATTTTGCTGAAATTCGGTGTATAATTAGTATCTTTTAAATGATAATATAGAATTTTACGCTATGAAAAGAAAGTTTTTACTACTTACAATTATATTTAGCATATTATTTATGCTGGTTCCGGTTCAGAAGACCCATGCTATTGACCCGGTAACTATCGCAATCCTTGCCCCGCTAGCCATTAAAGCCGCACAAATAGCTCAGCCCTACGTTACTAAAGGATTGATAAATTATGGTAAAGGCTTACTGCTTTGTGGAAAAGATATGCTTGATATTCTTCGCTTACCTTTAGGATTTATCCAGGCAACATTGGGAATACCTTTTGGAGGTCTGCCGTCAGGATTCAGGAATATAGTCCTCGGCAGTATCGCGCCGTTTAGGTTAGGATTTCATGTCATGATGCTGCCCCTGAATATAATTGGTGTCGGAGTTCCTAAATGATCTATAGGATAACTGTAGCTTTTTTCGAGGCTTGAACAATGGCTAAATTAAGTAAAGATTTCTATAAAATGTATTCTTTGCTGAGTGCCTGGTACGGACGAGAGAGAGCCAAAAATGAGATTAACGCCTACACTCCAAAGACCGTTTCCGCTGGTGATGTAGCTAATGATATATTGAAGAAAACCGTTTCACCAGATCTGTTGAAAACAATCAAAATCACCGAAAACTGGGAAGCTATTGTCGGTGCCCAAATAGCTAAAATATCCTCTCCAGTCAGTTTTAGACGAAAAGTTTTATGTATTCAGGTAAGCCACAGTGTATGGTTGCGCGAGCTGACCACCGGTCCCGCCAAGGCAATGATCCTCAATAAAATAAACGAACTCTACGGCAAAAAACATTGCAAAGAAATACAATTCGTCCCCGGCGGGAGATAGAAATAACAATATCCATCCTAAGGTTCAAGCAGATTAAAGCCGGTTGTTTTGTCTTCTAATCTGTTGTACATTTATAC
>JAHOYW010000288.1 GCA_019038735.1 Victivallales bacterium
TAATTTATCATTTTTGATATTTATTGTTATCGACTGCATTTTGATATTTCCTTCTGTTATGAGGCATTAATAATTTCCTGATAGTTATATATAGTTGTTTATTAGAAGATTCGCAAATAAAAGTCATGTGATTTTTGTTTTATTTTTTTTATTAGCTCATCATTAATAAAGGTAATGCTATTGAAAAAACAATCGCAACACTTAATGGGTTTTTTTCGTTTCCTTCATCCTTGGATATTCCTTGTTCGAAGGATTATTGCCTTTCGCTTCGCTCAAGCTCATTGCTTCGCAAAGTGGATATTCATCTTTTATCTTTTTCCGAAAATTGATGTTCCTACACGAATCATTGTCGCGCCTTCTTCGATGGCTATTTCAAAATCTCCACTCATGCCCATTGATAATTCCGGTAAATCTAAATTAAATTCTGTTTGTAAATTGTCGCGGAGTTTGCGCAATGAACTGAATACAAAACGTAACTCGTCTTCCGGGACACCAAAAGGTGCCATCGTCATCAAGCCAGCTACGCTAATATTTTCGCATTGGGTCGCGGCTTGAGCTAATTCCCTTACTAATTCCGTATCCGCTCCGAATTTTGATTTTTCGCCGGAAATGTTTATTTCCAAAAAGACTTTTGGGGAACGTCCGAGTTCGCCAGCTAGACGATCTATTCGTTGAAGCAATTTCACCGAGTCAACCGCATGGATATAATCAGCGTTTTCAACTGCCAGTTTGACTTTGTTACTCTGCAAATGTCCAATCATGTGCCATTCGATATCTTTTGCTAAAGCGGCGTTTTTTAGAGCCAGATCCTGGACTTTGTTCTCGCCGAATAATCTTTGTTCGACATCATAGGCGCTTTGCACGGCTTCCGCGGGAAAAGTTTTGCTGACCGCGATTAATTTCACGCTTTGCGAGTCGCGTCCGGCTTTTTTAACAGCCTCGGCAACACGCTCCCGCACTATCGCGAGATTTTCTTGAATATATTTCATGATTTATTTCTGATTTTGTGTTCAGGCGGCAGAGGTGTGATTTGACTGTTTGGCGCAACATCTGAAATAACCCAGGCATTACCGCCGATAACCGCGCCTGTCCCAATGACAATATCACCTAAAACCGAAGCCCCGGAATAAACCGTAACATCGTCTTCAAGTGTAGGTTTGCGTTTGCTGTAGCGAATAATGCGAATGGCTCCCAAGGTTACA
>JAHOYW010000152.1 GCA_019038735.1 Victivallales bacterium
CCATGGAACCGTCATGTTATGGATTCCTGATTGGGAGGTATATGAAAATCTGACATTTGTCAGTCAGCTTTCCCTTGGAGTCGTTACTCAGGCTGCAGCTTATGAATGGGCAACAAAGAGCTTTACATTTCGCTCCCAGAAGTCATTATTTGCCAGAATAAAAGAAATGAATTTACAAAAATACCGCGGATTAATATTCGGCAATTTTGATCACGGCCTGCTTTTGAGCTATTTGAAAGAAAACAATGTTAAGGTTATTACTACCCACAGGCACAGTCCGTTGGTTGACGTACCCAGAACAGATGATGATTACAAACAAGGCTTTACTCTTTTGGCGGAAGAAATTAAACTTCGGGAAATAAAAAAACCTTTTCTTATTGCAATGAGAGCTAACGATCCAACCTACGAGCCAGCTCTTGACATCCTTGTTGAGGTTTTCTCCAATCACGGTATTGAATTGCCAAAGAGCAAAATTATACATCTGCCTCATGGGGATTTTTTCTCGAATGAAACCAATCTTATTCTTGAAGGGATACATGAGGAAATTATGGCTTCAGATTTTTTGTTCACTTTTACCCCGAACACACTCCAGCAACTGGTAAAATGGTTTGAGAGCAAACAGATAAATCTAAAGGTTGCAACAACTCTGGGGACTTTTTCAATTCTGAGTATTCCTTTAACTGAAGCTGATATTGTTCTTGAAAGTAATATCCTAGAGCACGGCAAACAAGCCGCAAATATGCTACGGGTATGGAATCTTTCGGGAAAAACTCCAAAAAATTCAACTATCGCAATGAAACTGAAAGTTAGCAGTTAACTGGATCGTCTTCGTGATATTATTCAAATTATCATGGGCTGGACGGATATTCACCTACATGCGTTTAAAATCGGCGGTAAGGAATATGTCTAGAGACCTGAAGGCTTCAGAATTGAGGAAGGCACGCATCGCCTTGTTGACCTGACAAAGAAGAATGGTAGGACGTTTGAGTATATTTATGATTGAATATCATATCATCATTCGGCAGTGTCCCTTGGTCTTCAAAACCTTTCCTGATGAACGATTTGTCGATTCAGACCTTTGCCACTTTTCAAAGATTTTCAAAAAGCATCGTGGCGTTCTCCCGTCCTTCACACGCAAGAAATCATTATTGCTCCGGCTTATAATCAGCTTGCATACTTAATTGGTTCCGCTCTAAAAAAA
>JAHOYW010000147.1 GCA_019038735.1 Victivallales bacterium
GTATAAGGTGGTGAAGAAATGAGCTAACTGCGGTATAGTAAGCGTTTCTTAACCCACCACGTAAAAGGAGCGCTTATGGGTCTATACACACAGTTAACTCAGGAACAAAGATATCAGATTTACGCATTTTTGAAAGCAGGTTTTTCACAATCAGCAATAGCGTCAGAAATTAATGTCCATAAATCCACGATTTGTCGTGAATTAAAACGTAATAAGGGCCAGAAAGGATACCGTCCTAAACAGGCACATGTAAAAGCAACCAATCGGCGTCAGAAAGCTGTTAAATACGTTAAACTAACACCCAAATTTATTATCCTGGTAAACAATCTGATCCGACAGGATTTCAGTCCTGAGCAAGTTTCCGGAACCCTTAAGCGAAACCATGGATTAATGATAAGTCATGAGACAATTTATAAGCATTTGTTAGTCGATAAAGCCAATGGCGGCACTTTGCACAAGCATTTAAGACGTTCGAATCGTAAACGTAAAAAGCGATACGGTTCTCGTAATCTTCGTGGCCAGATCACTGGCCGTGTTAGCATTGATCTCCGACCAACTATTGTTGACAACAAAGAACGAATTGGTGATTGGGAAATCGATACGGTTATTGGTAAAAACCATAAGGGTGCTCTGCTAACCATTGTAGAGCGTAAATCTAAATATACGCTGATACAAAGATTGTCTTATAAACGGTCTCAGCTGGTAGCCGATGCAACTATCAATTTGCTGACTCCTTACCGGGAAAAAGTCTTTACGATTACATCTGATAACGGTAAAGAGTTTGCTGAGCATCAACGAATCTCGAAACGACTGACAGCAAAAGTGTATTTCGCTCATCCATACCATTCATGGGAACGAGGATTGAACGAAAATACAAACGGTCTTATCAGACAATATTTTCCAAAGAGCACGGACTTTAAAACGATTACTAATGAAAGCGTTCAGAAAGTAATGGATCGGTTAAACAACCGGCCAAGAAAAACCCTTGGGTATGCAACCCCAAATGAGGTGTTTTTCGGTAAAAGTTTTAAACATGCAGCTTAATATTAATAGTTGCACTTATTGTTTGAATCTACGAACTATTTTATCCGCTCATTATCGTCTGGATCTTATCAAACATTTTTTGGGCTACATTTTTTCCAAAAAGATCATTTTGTTTTTGTGATGGATTGAATGTCTCTATAG
>JAHOYW010000306.1 GCA_019038735.1 Victivallales bacterium
TTGCCCTCATTGATAATTGTTGGAATATACGGCAGGCTGGAATTGCGTTTTTCTTCGCAGAGTGTACTGCAGGTATCTTACTTTCCCGGACTCAAAGCACTTTGTCAAGCTGGAAAACTGCCGGATTTCAGAGTAGCTGTTTCTACCCCCCTGAGTCCTGACGAGGATGGAACGGCGTATCAATTATATCAGGAATTTTGTCGTTTTCTTCTGCTTGAATTAAAAGCTATGTCTTCACGTTCGGATAATCCAATCGCGGATCTGATATTTTTAAGCGCGCGCAAGAGATATTCCACTAATGAAGCGTTTGATTCCACTATTGTCCGCGCCATTGTAAAAAGCTATGATAAAATTCACAAACGCAAGGGTAGAACACTTAAACCGGAAAAAGTCCACTCTGCTGAAAAAGTTCAAAAATGGTTCGAAGAGATTGCTGAAAAACGTTTAATCAATCTTAATTCACCGCTCCCGACAAAGTTTTTTGAGGAAAGATTTAAGCGTTTTCGAAAGTTTAGTTACAACTATACAACTAAAGACAAGAGGACCAGACAGTTGACTAGGGATATAAGCAGGCTTGATGAGATTTTTGATGACTATGGAATGAGTCTTGAATTTAGGGAAATGATGAGAAAGAAGTTTAATGAAATAGGAGAGTTAAGCAGGGTTTGCCAGCCTTTATCTAGAGATAGTATTGAAGAAATACGCAAACTCTTAAATCAATTTAATAAAATATCTTCTGTTACAATAAGAGTCAAATTAAAGAAAATTTTAGCAAAGCTAAAACTTTCTTTAGCAAGACAGCAGAAAATCGAGGATTATTTAAGGAAAATCGAATATACAACAGTAGAGCCCGGTAAATTATACCGCAACGAACTAATCGAAGACAAGCGCCTCAAAGCCAAGTTCTGCCCAGCCATAAACAAATATCTGGATAAAGTAGAAAAATCCTTCATGAAAGAGTAATAAAAAAAAGACAACTCCAGAAATTAAAAAAATCGTATCATTTAACTATCAAATGATACGATCATTATTCAATGAATTTTTATATCTTTACTTTTACTCGTCTCTGTTCCACCAGGCTGGAGTGGCATTTACTTCTGTAGTAGCCTTATTGCTTACATGACCGTCACCCCAAGCAAGATTTGCGGTATTCTTATGTCTGATTGCCACCGGATGTGC
>JAHOYW010000301.1 GCA_019038735.1 Victivallales bacterium
ATGTTTTATGAGCGAATCTAAATTAATTTATGGAATTTGATATATGGCTGATAATCTGGTAATAGTGGAATCTCCGACTAAAGCCCGCACCATTGCTAAAATGTTGGGCAGTGATTATAAAATCATGGCTTCGGTTGGACATGTGAGGGATTTACCTGCGCGTTCGCTTGGTGTTAATCTTAAAGATAATTTTACTCCAATGTATGTTGAGAGTGAAAAAAGTAAAAAAATCATCAAAGATTTGCGTACGGCGGCGAAAAAAGCCAAAGCAGTCTTCCTTGCGCCTGACCCTGACCGTGAAGGAGAAGCTATCGCCTGGCATTTACAGGAGCTTCTGAAAAAGCAGTACAAAGGTGAATTTAAACGGGTAACTTTCCACGAGATCACCAAGAGCGCGATCTCCAAAGCTTTTGATCATTCGACGCTTGTGGATATGGATCTGGTTGACGCGCAACAGGCACGCCGGGTACTTGACCGCATGGTTGGTTATATGGTCAGTCCTTTGCTGTGGTCGCAGATTGGTCGCGGCACGAGTGCCGGACGTGTGCAGACTGTTGCTGTGCGTTTGATAGTCGAGCGTGAACGCGAAATTACAGCTTTCAATCCAGAAGAATATTGGAATTTTTCATTGAAACTTGATGTTGACGGGCAGATTTTTGTCGCTAAATTATTCAAGATCAATGCTGATAAATTTAAAATAGATAATGAAAAAGACGCTTTGGACTTGCTCGAAGCGGTCTGTAATGGTGATGGTTTTAAGATAGGCAGGATTGAGACGAAGGATCGCCGGCGTAATGCTCCACCGCCGTTTACTACCAGTACATTACAGCAGGCAGGTAATAATCTCCTGCATTTTTCCGCCAGCAATACAATGCGTTTAGCTCAGCAGTTATATGAGGGTGTGGATACTGGAGCCGGAACTGCGGGTTTGATTACATATATGCGTACAGACTCGGTCAATATTGCTCAAGAAGCCAGAGATGCCTGTAAGAATTTTATTGCAACTGCTTATGGTAAAGATTATATTCCCGCCAAGCCAAATTTTTTCAAAAGCAAGGGCGGAGCTCAAGAGGCTCATGAAGCGGTTCGTCCAACTGATGTAAATAATACTCCTGAACGCATGAAAGCTTATTTGGATGACCGCCAGTTGAAACTTTATACAC
>JAHOYW010000051.1 GCA_019038735.1 Victivallales bacterium
TTAATCTCTTTTTGAGCAACAGGAATAAAAGATTTTTCGTATTCATTTAAGCTATCCAACATTTGAATGTTTAAATTATTTTCCGCAATTACCGTTTCCGGAAAATTGATTTTCCGATACTCCGGGGCAATTGCTTTCTGCTTTGGCATTACATATAAAATCTTTTGAGGCTTTTCTTTGTAAAACTCGATCTTATTTGTGTATACTTTGGATTCGTCTTTTGCAACGCAACCGGCAAAAAGTAAAAGCATTGCAGACAATATTAATCTTGTTGCAAGTTGCGCCCCCTGGTTAACGCTTTTTTTAATCACTTTCATATTGAGCGTTTTATCCTCTTTTAAAAAATCATTGAGGGCAAGGTTTGCCTCTCCCTGTATTCCCATTAATACCATGTTCCCTTGTATTTCAAGAAACCATTGTACTTGAGTTTGCGCTCGTGGTTGGTGATCAGGATACTTTTCACTTCCACGCAAACTCATATATTCTTTGATTTCACCGGAAAGATTGGCGAGGAGCAGATAAAGCCATATAGGATACAATGCTGTCGCCAGCTTGTCAGGCTGAAATAATTTACTTAATGGTAAATTGTTTGCTTTAGCATGAAAGCGACTGTGCCCTAAAATCAAATCAGCAACACTATCTCCGAATGTTCCAAATCTCCCACGCCAAAAACTTGCGGCGTTTTCCGGGTGTCCGCTCCCTTCCGGTCCGTCCATGTTCGGCATTCCCCAGTATCCTATATCATGCGTGATAATCGCCACCAGCTCCGCCATCGAGGGACAGCTCCGATGCACAATTAACCAGGCATACAGAACAAGCACCGGGTGGATCATAAACTGGTGTACTCCAAATAAAACTGATTTAGTGCCAATTTTCATATAAGTTCAGCTTGGGTTATCTGAAGAGTGGCAAGCTTATTATACTTGCGTTCTTCATCAGGAGAATTATTATCTTTTTTCCAGTCCTCGAAAGGTATTATAGCATTCTCAAATTTCTCTACTGGATTAGCGGCATTTAAAATCACACTTCCATCGTCTATTTCAATCATAACTAAAGTTTGTTCACCCTCAATTTTAACCGCTTCACTATTTTTGAATGCTTCGGTTTGTTTAAAACTTTTAACTTTACTTTTGTGTTTTTTTCTATGTCTTGATTTAG
>JAHOYW010000352.1 GCA_019038735.1 Victivallales bacterium
TTTATTTTTTCGCCTCATTCCATAATTTTTCCATTAATTCAATGGAAGCGTCTTCGAGTTTTATATTTTGTTTGCTCAAATTTTTCTCAATATAAGAGAATCTGCTTCTGAATTTTTTAACGCTTGCGTTTAGCAAGTCTTCCGCGTTAGCTCTTTTTCTAAACCTGCTTAAATTAACCACCGCGAATAACAAATCACCGATTTCCTCGTCAATATGAGCATCATCGCCATTAGCTATTGCCTCTTTTAGTTCCGCTAGCTCTTCATCTATTTTATCGACGATTTGTTCCTGGTGTTCCCAGTCAAAACCGATTTTTGCGGCTTTTTTCTGTACCTCACGGGCGGTCAGCAGCGAAGAAAGGCTGCGAGGGATACCATCTAAAATGGAGTTTTTTGCTGTTTTTCCCTCAGCCGCTTTGGCTTCCATCCAGACCTGCATGACATCATCCACCGAGTTGACTTCGACACCAGCGAAAACATGCGGGTGACGGCGAATCATTTTATCTATAATATCCCGCAAGACATCCTGTATATTGAATAATCCATTTTCTTCCGCCAAAACCGCGTGAAAAGTTATATTCATCAAAATATCTCCAAGTTCTTCACGAAGATTGTCATAATCTCCATTATCGATAGCATCGAGAAATTCCGCGACTTCTTCAATCATACATACTTTCAGGCTTTCAAAAGTTTGTTCACGATCCCAAGGGCAGCCATCCGGCGCGCGCAGGCGACGGATTATTTCCACTAGACTATCAAGACTTGCTTTAATATGGTGAAGTTCAGACATTACAATTCCTTTTTGCGTTGTAAAATAATCAATAGAATTATACATCATATTATAACAGCATTCAAGCGTTCATGTATAAATCACGGTAAGACCATCGCCGCCGGGTAAATTTATATCTTCGCCAAATTCATAACTTTTTATATTCGGGCTTTTTCTGACGAATGCACGAACGCCGTTTTTTAGTACACCAGTGCCTTTACCGTGGATTATCAAAAGGGTTTTTGAGCTGGATCTAAAAACTAATTCTTCCAGTTCCTTAATTGCCTCTTCACGGGTATATCCGTGTAAATCGACTTCGTCGTCAAAGTGAAATAT
>JAHOYW010000245.1 GCA_019038735.1 Victivallales bacterium
AGCTGGAGACATGTGCGTTATGAAATATTTTTTCGTAGGCGGATCGAATCCGTCATCTATTTTTATATCATACGAACCCTTGTCAACAACGTTAACTACAGTACCTTGAGTGAACGGCAAAGGATCATAATCAACAATAAGGTTTTTAATAGTCAAATTCTCACAAAACCATACCTCAATTCCGGACCTATGTTTGCTAGGATCAGTATCGCCAAACAACAATTCAGAGCCATCCTCTCCTTCCAGTATAAAGTTATTTAAACGAAAGAGTATCAGGTGACTACTATGTCCCAGGTAACGTGCTTTAGGCTTTTTACCGTTAAATGCCTTCTCATCGCCAATAATTGGATATACCGGTTCCTGCATTTCAGAAGATACGATGGAGGTGTTAGCGGTTTTAGCGAAAAAATACCGGCCTTTGGGTATAAAGACCCGGTTGATTCCTTTTTCTTTAGCAAACTTAATAGCTTCATGGATTGCTTTTGAGTCATCAGTTTTGCCATCCCCTTTAGCTCCGAAGTCCCGGACATTTACTCTCTTTTCACTAATCGGCGGTTTCTCAGATAAGATATAAGTTATTTCTTCATTAATCCGTTTTATCATATAAGTTGCATCACCAACTTCACTTTTCGCAATGATTACACTTTTGTAGGAATCCTCCTCAATGTCTGTTTTTATATTTAAATAGATTTTATTAAGAATAAAACATTGCTGTTCCAGCCATAATCCCATGTCTTCATCAGCCTTTTTGACAATGGAGACCTGACTTTCTATTTTCTTAATTTTCGCTAAAACACTCGGTAAGTTGCTATTAATATTTTTTAATACTGAGAGTTTTTTATTTAACTCTATTTTTCTCAGTTTTTCAGTTTTCTTCATTTTTATCTGTTTTCGTATTTCAGCCTGTTTCCATTCTGGTTTAGAATATGGACGTAGCTGAATATTACGAATAGCGATGTCTTTCCCTTTTTTGTCCCCGAAGTCAAATCTAAGTTTCGGATAATACATATTCCATTGGGAAGATAAAGCGGTCAAGTCTATTTCAACTGCTTTCCAATCAGCACTTTTGAAGTCCTGTTTTAATGTAATT
>JAHOYW010000001.1 GCA_019038735.1 Victivallales bacterium
ATACCTTGTTCGATATTTTTGCATTCATTTATTTTCTTCATAATTGCGCTACCAACAACAATACCATCGGCAAATTTTGTCAAAGGCTTTGCTTTTTGTGCAGAATCAATACCAAAACCAATTACTACAGGTACTGGACTTATTTTTCGTATTTCTTTCATTCGCTTTTCTAGTTCTGTATCAAAATCCGTTCCACCGCCAGTAACTCCTTTCGAGCTTATACTGTAAACAAATCCTTTTGCTTCGCTGACGATTTCAAAAGCCCGTTCTAGTGGCGTAGTCGGAGCAATTAAAGGAATTAGACATAAATTATGTTCATTTAAAATTGGCTCTAATTCGTTTTTATGCTCAAATGGCAAATCAACCACTAACATTCCATCAATGCCAGCTGCCTTTGCGTCAGTCGCAAGTTTTTCGAGACCATATGATAAAATTACATTATAATATGAAAATAAAATCATTGGTGTTTCGCTATTTTTACGAATATTCTTTGCTAGTTCTAAAACACCTTTTAAGGTCGTCCCAGCCTCTAAAGCGAGCCTCGCAGACTCTTGAATAACCACTCCATCTGCCATTGGGTCAGAAAAGGGTACGCCTAGCTCTATAATATCTGCGCCAGCATCAATTAACTTTGTGACCAAAGTTGCACTTTCCTTTAAATCTGGACAACCCATAGTTAGGTATACAACTAATGCATTACGCTTTTCCTGCTTGCACGTATCAAAAGTTTTACTAATTCTACTCATTTTCTTTATATTCCTTTACGCTTTGCATATCTTTATCGCCACGCCCTGATAAATTAACAATTATTATATCATCCTTAGGTAAATTCCCAGCTCTTTTAACCGCTTCCGCTATCGCATGTGATGATTCTAAGGCAGGAATTATTCCTTCCGTACGACAAAGCAAATCAAAAGCTTCAATTGCTTCATCATCATTAATTACCGTATATTCTGCTCGACCAGAATCGCTAAAATGGCAATGTTCTGGTCCAACACCAGGATAATCCAAACCCGCGGAAATAGAATGAGTTAAATCAACTTGTCCGTCCTCATCTTGAAGTAAATACATCTTACAACCA
>JAHOYW010000169.1 GCA_019038735.1 Victivallales bacterium
AAGGCACTGGTATAGATTTCATTCAGACCATCTCGGGATGGACTGTCTTCAGGAGTGTCCATTAATAACATATCGGTATGACCTACAATCGGGAAAAGAATGTTATTGAAATCATGGGCTATACCACCTGCAAGGGTGCCAATGGTTTCAATTTTTTGAGCTTGTCGGAGTTGGTTTTCAAGTTTAATTTTTTCTATTTCCGCTTGTTTACGTTCAGTAATATCCCGAGCAATCCCTATAACTATTTTTTGATTTTTTATGGTTATCGGAAGGGTCTGTATCTCCACGACTACCTGGGTTCCATCTTTTCGATTTAAAAGTAATTCATCCGGACCTGTTGTAAAACCATTATAACTTTTATCCAACAGTTCAGCAGCTTTTAGCAATTTTTCAGAGGGTAGCAGATTCAGCTTTAAAAAACTACTTCCGACCAATTCTTCTTTTTTATATCCTATTAAATCCTGAGCAGCTTTATTCCCGTCAATGAAATTACCTTCCAAATCATATATAAAAAAACCATCCGGAGCAAATTCAAACAAGTTTTGAAATTTTTCTTCACTTTCCCGCAATACAGCCGTTATTAATTTTTGGCGTTTCATTAAACTCTGCATGCTCTCAGTGATAAGTGCAATGAATATAGTAACAATGCTGTTTATAACTAAGAAATTCAGGCTTATGATTACCCATTTTTCGACAGGGTTGATAGTAGGCAGGTGCCAGTTCATGTAGCCAAATTGTAACAATAGTCCAATCATAATCAGTGTTACGGCATTTACTGCCAGAGCAAACAAGGACAATTGAAATCCTAAAAGAATGGATACGACAACCGGAAAGGCAAATAACCACACAGGACCACCAGCGAATGGACCAACTATCAATAATAGTATTATTCCTATAATATAAAAGATAAGGGAAATGCTAACAGCACGGATTTTAAGTGAAATGGACTGATTAAAATAGAGAAAAACTATCCAGCCATAAATGATCGTATCAGCAGCAGCCACACTCCACAGGCCTACCTTGATGGAGAGCGCAACGCTGGGAAGATAGGCGATAGCCCCTAAAAAAGTA
>JAHOYW010000056.1 GCA_019038735.1 Victivallales bacterium
GTAGATGTATGCCGTCTTAATTTTTCATTCGGAACTCACGACGAGCACCGCAAAACATTTAAGCGCATCAGGAAAGTATCCGAAAAGCTGGGGAAAGCTGTCGCTGTCATGCAGGACTTGCAGGGACCTAAGATCCGTGTCGGAAAACTTAATGAAGATGTTGAAGTTAAAATTGGCGATAAACTCATCTTGTCGGGTAAAAGTGCGCATCGTGAAAAATTTTGTCTGCCGACGACTTATAAGCATATTGCCGATGATACTGAGACTGGAAAAACTATTTTAATGATGGATGGACGAATTATCCTACAGGTGGAATCAGTCGATTCCAGTCAAAAGGAAGTGCACTGCATCGTCAAGGCTGGCGGAACGATTATGACTGCTAAAGGCATAAATTTACCGGATACTAAAATTTCTATGCCGTCGGTGACGACTAAGGATAAAAAAGACGCTTTAGTGGGTATTGAACTCGGTGTAGATTTTATCGCATTGTCATTTGTTCGTTCCGCGGCGGATATTCTCGTCTTGAAAAAACATTTGATACGGCACGGTGGCGGACATATTCAGATTGTCGCAAAACTGGAAAAACCGGAGGCTTTAGATAATCTGGATGAAATAATTGACATTGCTGATGGTGTGATGGTTGCGCGTGGAGATTTGGCGGATGAAATCTTTTTTGCCAAAGTCCCGACTGCTCAAAAACGGATTATCTCGGAAGCTAACCGTAAAGGTAAATTAACGATTGTGGCTACCGAAATGCTTTCGTCAATGACGGAAAATCCTTTGCCGACCCGTGCCGAAGTCAGCGATGTAGCGAATAGTATCTTAGATGGTACAGATTTAATTATGTTATCCAACGAAACCGCTATGGGGAAATATCCGGTCAAAACAGTAAAAGCGATGAGCTCAGTAGCTCTTGAAGCTGAAAAACTGCTTGATTCTAAAGGGTGTTTAGTTTGCGATAAAAAGCTGGAAGTTTCGCGCGCCATGTGTTTAAGTGCGTCGTTTTTGTCACACGAGCTTAATGAAAAAGCCGTTGCGGTATTGACTACAAGGGGTGAGACTGTACGC
>JAHOYW010000008.1 GCA_019038735.1 Victivallales bacterium
GAAGACGACAACGGCGGCATTGGTATTTATTTCTCTTTACAATACTTTCAAAGGAAACCAGAAAGTCTTGTTGTTTAAACGGGAAATTCTTCAAAGCAATGTTTTGAAAGCTTTTACTATTATGTTTACTTTTATCGCAATAAGTATAGTCGCGACAATTTGCTTGACGGCAACAGATAATGCTTCTTTGGGAAGGGCATTTTTTGAGGTTGCTTCAGCTTTAGGAACGGTGGGTTTATCTCTTGGAATCAGCGCGGAAGCTAGTGGCGCGGGTAAAATTATTTTAATAGTTTGTATGTTTGTCGGAAGAATTGGACCTTTTACTTTGTTCCTATTCTTATTAGGCAAAGAAAAATCCAGTCATCTGGAATATCCCGAAGAAAGAATAATTTTAGGGTAAAAAAAGGGTTAAGCAAAAAAAATAAAACTTAACCCTTAAAACTTAACCCTTAAAACTTTTTTAAATAAACATGGAGTTAGCTTTATGAAAAACACTTTTGCGGTAATCGGTTTGGGTACTTTCGGTTCGAAACTAGCTCTGGAATTAAGTCAGGCGGGGCATTCAGTTATTGCGATAGACCGCTCTAAAAATATTATAAATGATATTAAGGATAAAGTTACGGAAGCTTTGATCGCTGACTTGACGAACCCGGATACAGTCAAGGAAATAGATGTTCAAAATTTTGACGCGGTGATTTTAGGAATGAGTTCACATTTTGAAGATTTGATTTTGACTCTTACTTTACTTAAACAGGAAGGCGCGAAAAAAATTATAGCTAAAGCCAATACTGACATACAAAAACGTATTTTGCTGCGTCTGGGCGCGGATGAGGTTATCCAGCCTGAAGAGGCCGTAGCTGAACGTTTATCTAAACGTTTGTCAATGAATAATGTCTCTGATATGTTCTCTTTCAAAGGATCAACTATAGCCGAGGTCAGAGTTCCGGCATCATTAAGCGGCAAAAGCATTCGCGAGCTGGATATACGCCAAAAATACAATATTTCTCTTTTATTGCTCAAGAAACCCGGCAAAGAAATCGAGAACATCTGGAATCCCGATATAA
>JAHOYW010000182.1 GCA_019038735.1 Victivallales bacterium
GTAAACATCTATCGCTTTAAAAACTGGACCTTCTTTGCAGGTTCTGGCATAACGCCAGCCATCTTTATTGTCGGCTTTGACTCTGACGACGCAGGCGAAACACGCTCCGACGCCACAACACATTAAATGATCGAGGCTCAACTCACCATCATTATATCCCAAGTCCTGCAATATTTTGGCTAAAGCTAAGAGCATTGGAGTCGGGCCGCAAGCATAAAAACGTATTTTTTTGCCTTTGTTTTCCTCCAAAACTTTGGCGATAAGTTCAGTAACAAAGCCCTTGTGTCCTTGTGAGCCGTCATTCGTCGAGGTACGGACATCAAAGCCGGCATTAGCGAATTTATCAGTCAAAATCAAATCAGTTTTAGAACGCGCGCCGAGCAGTAAAAGACCTTTTGCCGGAGAGTTTTTGGCAATAAGATAAGTCGCCGCCGAACCATAACCGCCAGCGACAATTATTGGAAATTCATCTATTTCCGGCATGGAATAAGGTGTGCCGAGTGGTCCCATTAAATCACAAACTGCTCCAGCGGGCAGGCTGGATAAAACTTCGGTGCCTTGACCCACGACTTTATAGATTACGGTTAATAATCCATCTTTGGAAACGTTGGAGATGCTGAATGGACGGCGCAAAATGCGGTCTTGCAGATTAGTTATTTTGATGTGTACAAATTGTCCGGCTTGTGTATTTTTACATATTTCAGGAACGTAAAATTTGATTTCGTAGTAATCATCCTGAAGTATGCGGTTACTGATTATTTCACCAATTTTCATGCTTAAGTCCTATTCGTTTTATGTTTGGATTACTTTACTGCAAAATCAGAAATTCGCAAGAAAAGAAATAAAAATACTCACTCATCCAGACTTTTGAGCGTTTAAAGTGCTTTTTGTTAATTTTTCTCTATCGTCTTTGCGACAGGACTAGTTTTTTTTGCTTGTTTAAGTTTCTTTTTTTGCATCTCGTCCAGTATATTGGCTTGTATAACTTGCTTATAATCCTCATTTGCTATATCCTCTTGTATCGCCTGTCGAGCTTTTGCATGATTTTGTTTCATTGCT
>JAHOYW010000349.1 GCA_019038735.1 Victivallales bacterium
CTCACGCGATGCCGCCGATACTTTTTATTTTGCTGACGGCAGGCTTCTGCGTTCACAGACTTCGCCAGTACAGATCCGCGTTATGGAAAGTCAGGAACCACCAGTAAGAATAGTTGCTCCTGGTCGCTGTTACCGACTCGACACTCCCGACGCGACCCATAGCATGAACTTTCACCAGATCGAAGGTCTTTATATTGATAAAGATGTTTCGATGGCTGATTTAAAAAGTATTTTACTGTCATTTGCTCATGAAATGTTCGGCCCTAAAGTAAAAATCAGATTACGTCCGCATTTTTTCCCTTTTACAGAACCAAGCGTGGAATATGATTTTTCCTGCATTATCTGCAATGGAAAAGGTTGCAGCGTTTGTAAAAACTCCGGTTGGCTGGAAATTGCCGGTGCCGGCATGGTTGACACAAACGTCCTGAAAACTGTCGGCTACGATCCTGAAATATGGAGCGGATTCGCTTTCGGAATGGGGATCGAACGATTGGCAATGCTGCGTCACAGAATTAGTGACATTCGTTGTTTGTATGAGAACGACACAAGATTTTTGGAACAATTTTAAGAGGTAATATAGATGAAAGTATCATATAACTGGCTGTTGGAATACGTTGACATATCGTGTAGCGTCGCCGAGCTGGCAGAAAAAATGACTATGGCGGGCATCGAGGTTGAAGCCATCGAAACTGCTCAAACCGTTCCTGCTGGAATAGTCGTCGGCGAAATTCTCGAACGCAGTCAACATCCGAATGCCGATAAATTATCGTTGTGCCGGGTGTTTGATGGTGAAAAAGAGCTGCAAATCGTCTGCGGAGCGCCAAACTGCGATGCTGGCAAAAAAGTTCCATTGGCAACTATCGGAACCGTTTTTATTGACCCAAAAGACGGTAGCGAATTTAAAATCAAAAAAGGTAAACTCCGTGGCGAAAAATCCATGGGAATGCTTTGTTCTGCCGATGAATTAGGATTAGGCGGCGATCATTCAGGTCTGTTAGAACTGGATAATGAACTAAAAACTGGAACGCCATTACACGAGATTTACTCCGGC
>JAHOYW010000235.1 GCA_019038735.1 Victivallales bacterium
TGCTGTGACATATCCCATGTGCCGCGATGATGAATTCCTTCGAGTTCGCCCCAGCCGAATGGAAATTTCACTTCAATATCAACTGCCGCTTTAGCATAATGCGCAAGTTTATCGTGTTCATGAATACGCATAAAGTCATCATCAAAACCAAGTTTTTCACGATAGTATTTGATACGCTGTTCTTTCCAGTAATCAAAACAGTCCATGCTTCCTTCGTCTTCACAGAAAAATTCCATTTCCATCTGCGTAAATTCGCGTGAACGGAAAATAAAGTTACGGGGATTGATCTCGTTACGGAAAGCTTTACCGATTTGGGCGATGCCAAAGGGGAGCTTCTGACGCGTCGCGACGCGGACGTTATGGAAATCGACAAATATAGGCTGGCAAGTTTCAGCACGCAGGTAAGCGGTATGTTCTTCATCAGAAACCGGACCGACAAAAGTTTTCATCATCAAGTTAAATTCGCGCGGTTCAGTTAAATTACTTCCGCCGCAATTAGAACAAACTTTAGGATCTTCCATCATATCAACACGATGTCTGGATTTACAGTCGCGGCAATCGCACATTTCATCGCTGAACTGATCGAGATGCCCTGAAGCTTTCCATACTTGAGGATGGCAGATGACTGTTGAGTCAAGACCTTCCACGTCATCACGAGTCTCAACCATTTCACGCCACCAAAGCTGTTCGACGGCACGCTTCATTCTCACTCCGTATGGTCCGTAATCCCAAAAGCCGTTGATTCCGCCATATATTTCTGAACTTTGAAAAATAAATCCACGGCGTTTTGCCAATGAAACTATTTTTCCCATTGAGACAGTATTTTCTTCTTTAGCCATTATATGCTCCAAAATATTATTTATAATTAAATCAAAAATATACAGTAGCTTGATTTGTCAATTTTTCAAAATTATGAATGCAGAAAATAGTCAAAAAAAGAGCCTTGGTGAAATAACCAAGGCTCTTTTGTATTTTATTTTGACTACATGATTTCGCCCATTTTCTGGTAGAATGCCATGCGGCGTTTTGCG
>JAHOYW010000037.1 GCA_019038735.1 Victivallales bacterium
ACGGTATGGATGAAAACGACTGGGACGGCTGGAAAGTCCTCACAGATAAAATCGGCGACAAATGCCAAATCGTTGGTGATGATTTATTTGTAACTAACGTTGATTACCTGAAAAAAGGTATTGACATGGGTGCAGCTAACTCTATTCTTATTAAAGTTAATCAAATCGGTACATTGACTGAAACTCTTGATGCTATTGAAATGGCTCATAAAGCTGGTTATACAGCGGTTGTTTCACATCGTTCAGGTGAAACTGAAGATACAACAATTGCTGACATTGCGGTAGCAGTTAATGCTGGACAAATCAAAACTGGTTCTATGTCCAGAACTGATCGTATATGCAAATACAATCAACTACTTCGTATTGAAGAAATGCTTGATGAATGTGCAAAATATGGTTGCTAATTGACGAGTTGATTTAGGCGGAGACTTCGGTCTCCGCTTTTTTTTGATCTCTTAAAAAAAACACTCGCACCGGGTCGTACCCGGACGGGATCCAACGACGGAACGTTGGTCGCTCGTCTAAACGAGCGAAACTTAAGTATGACCTACTGGTCATACGCCCTAGACCCATTCCATACTCGAAAAGAGAGGCTTCGCTAAATAAGCGTAGCGAATTTAGCGAAGATGCGAGCGTTCGAGCTGTCAGCAACTTTTCCCTTTCTTCTTCCCCGCATACAGAAAAAATCCAACTCCACCGAGATATGCAATCATAAATAAAACAACCCCAAGCAAAATTTGTTTCCAGATAACGATCGAAAGGATAGAAACAATAGTCAGCATAATAAACAAATTAGCGATAAGGAACAATTTCCATTGTATTTTAATTTTAATATTTTCGATAACGCCTGCGATATTTAATATTGGTATATAGCGAAGTTTTGTAAAGCGTTTTGATTTGATAAAAACGCTAAAAATATGAAGGATTATAAAAAGCCCTATTCCAAGAAGTGTTGCAATTTTGCTTTGTTTATTTATCCCTTCCACAATGGTCGTAATGGAAATTAC